>CAYMVK010000020.1:0-8732 GCA_964394105.1 Candidatus Woesearchaeota archaeon
CGGGCCCACTTCTCTTAATTCAACTCATTAATGAAATCACATATCGATACCAAGATTATCAAAATATTTTTAATTTTAATAAAAATATTTTCTACATATAATGACAAAGTATTTTTTAATAAAAAAAGATGATGATGGTAGAGTATACTACTTAGAAAGCACTTTAATGGATTCTAAACTTCTTAAAGTGCTAGCTAATCCAACTCGTTTAAAAATATTACGTGAGTTATCGGAGAAACCTATGAGTACATCTGAGTTGTCTAATATATTTAGAGAAACTCAACAAAAGATACATTATCATATTAATTTGCTAAAAAAGAGTGGTATAATAAACATTTTAAGAACAATAGAAAAGAGGGGAACAATAGAAAAGATATATGATGTGCAGACAGAATCTTTGGCATATATAATATCATCCAATTGGAAACCTATCGAAAAGTTTGAAGAAATTAACAAAGAAAACCATAATATTCTTTACAAATTTTTTTATCCTATTCCTATTGATAAAAAAGTTACAATAGTAGTTGGTTCCGCTGAATCTCATGGTCGTTATTATGTAGGTGCAAGAGATCAATATATAGCCACTTATATTGCAAACCTATTAGGAAGAGAGTTTGGAATCGAATGTGAATGTTTTACTGATGAAGAAATAGAAAAGGATAAAAAAAGAATTTATGGGGATAATATAATCGTAATAGGAGGGCCTCTTGTAAATACATTCTACTATCATATAAAGAGATACCTTCCTTTTTCTTTTGAGATAAAAAACGTGAAAATGAAAATAATAAAATCTTATAAAGAGTATAGCAAGGATAATATAGGAGTAATTTGCAAAATAAAGAATCCAAGAAATCTTGATAAATGCATTATATATATAGCAGGAGTTAGTAGAAGATCTACTATAAATCTTGTTAAAACACTTGCAAAAAATCCAGAAAAATTAATAAAAGATTATAAAGATGTTGATATATGGTACCACATATACGAGATCAGCAGTAAAGGTATAAAAATTCTAGAGTAAAGTTCTTAGATAAGCTTCGATCTCATTTCCACTTATTCCACAGCCTTTATTCTTTACTGCATATAAAAGGCCTCTTAAGTAATGGTATCTTGCATTCCTTATATGTTTTCTTATTATATTTATTTTGTTGTTAAATAAACCTATTTTAAATGCGTAATACAGCAATTCAGCACTTCTAATAACTCTAATTTTTCTACCTATAAAGTCTATTACTCTTTCCCAATTCCTTCTAGAAAAGTCTACATATGTGTGAAGTCTTCTTTCTAACAAATTTTTTAATTCTAATGGTCTCTCTAAAAATAGTCTAAGTATAACCTCGTCTGAAGATATAAACTTTAGATTATACATCTTAGCAATAGCCAATAAAGATAGTTCTCCTTTATGCAGTATCTTTATACTTTTATCATGTGAAAAGTATGTATTGTTAGCCAACTCTCCCAACTTGTGAGCAATATTTGTTATATCATGATCCACTATCCTTATCACTCCACTATCTATCAAGTCTATATATCTAAATATCTCTAGTTTCAAATAATCATATTTGAAAGGCCTATCTATTAATTCTCTGTATACATCCTCCGTGATTAAAAAAACAACTTTTTTTGTCTCATGTAATTTCTTTAGAACCCAAGATAAACAATTCGCACCTAAAGATATCAAAACGTTCGTATCCGTAGGTAAAAACTTACTCGAAGAATTCTTCAACATCTTTTATTTTTTCATCAACTTCTTCTTCAATGTCTTCATATACTTTTGTTTTGCCCATGTAATCCAAAAGCTCATTTATAGGTATATTAAAATCCTCTGATAATTTTCTCAAAGAAACACCATGCCTATGCATAAAATAAGCTATCTTCAGCTTTGCTTTATCAAGAACTTTCCTAAGGTAATAACCTTCTTTTTGATCAAAAACATCTATATGATTTATTATCTTCTCCAATTCATTAACACCATCTTCAATTTTCCTATTTTCGAGAAGATTAATTATTTTTTCAAGAGCTTTTATAACATTCTTTACTAAGATATCTAATCTATCTCTTTTCTTCGTGTAATACCTCTCTATAACCTTAGCGAGTACATAATTTAGAATTGCCGTGTATTTAGGTAATTTTTCATCAAATATAACAGCAGAATGTATAGTTCTTGAACTCATATCTTTCAATTTACCCCAATTATATTCTTTCACTGCCTTTAAAGTCTTCCTTAGAATAGATAAAGAATCCAAATACCAATCATATTTTTTTGTCATCTTATTACTATTCTCATAAAGTCCTCAGCCAATTTTATATTTACTCCTTTACTGGATATTTTATCCTTTATGTCTTTCACTATTTTACTTTCTTTTCCTCTATAGCGTTGGCTTACATGCATTATATAAACATCTTTAATATTACCTTCATTTATCAAGGTAGCGACATCTTCTACTGAAAGATGTTTGTACTCTCTTGCTATATCTTTGTGCTCTAATGAATACATGCATTCTATAATTAAAACGTCTGAATCTTTTACAAATTTAATCAATTCAGGAAACATCCTTGTATCCACAATGTATGTGATTTTTATACCTTTTACTTTAGTTAAAATATCTTCTGGACGTATGATTTTGCAATTTATTTCAACTGTTTCTCCCTTTTTAAGCTTACCCACCAAAGGATTATTGTATAATCCAAACTCTTTCAATTTTTTTTTATCAGCTTTTAATTTATCTTTCTCTCTAAATGAAAATCCTAATGTAGGTACGTTATGATCTAGACCAATTACCTCTACATAGTAATCTTTTTTATCTATAACTTTCGCAACCTCTCCCTTTTCTAGAGCACATTCTATTACCTCTACATTTGGTAATGATTTTAATTTAAATGCTTTTTCTAAAAATTCTATTGATTTTTTGGTACCTTTTGGTCCGATTAAAATAACTTTTTTATGAGGGGAAAAATAAGATATACTTTCAAGAATACCAGGAACTCCCAAAGAGTGGTCGCCGTGCCAATGAGAGATAAATAAGTAATCTATCTTTGTAGGAAAAATTCCACTTTTAATCAATTGTCTCTGCGTACCTTCTCCACAATCTAACAAGAAACAATCTCCAAAATATCTAAAGAAAACTGAAGGATGGTTTCTCTTAGAACTAGGTACCATAGATGCTGTTCCTAGAAAAATAATTTCTATATTGCTCATATAATGCTTTATTAGATAAGCTTTATATAAATAAAAGATCACGATTAATTTCCCTTACATAAGGCCAAAGAAAGAGTTAAAGGGTTAATAAATTTGATTGGAATATCTTTACTATTTGCTTATTTGCTATCTCCTATAGATTTCATATTATTAGAGATACACCCCATCACTAAATTTTTTAGGAAAATATTATTAGAACAATTCAAATTTGCAGATTTTGAGTCATTAACTTTATATCATGTACTATTGTTTTCAGTATATTATATCTTTTTGTATCTCATACTAAAAAGTTTGTATAAAAACAACAGAAGAAAACAATTGAAATTTTTTATTTATGTATTTATGTTTCATTTCTTGTTTGGTTTAGAAGATTTATTTTATTATATTAATTACTTGTTATTGTTTAAAACTCTTCCAAAGGTTTGTTTTTCTGGAATGTTTTGGTTGAATATGTCTATATACGGCCTGCCTTTTTATATGATGTTTGGAAAAGTAACTATTTATAATACAATTTTTACTTCAGGATTAAAGATAGCGATAATATCTATCCTCGAGTATTTCCTTGACATTTTGTAAAATAACACTACTCAAATCTTCAATAGGTATCTCTTTTATCTCTGATATCGCTTCATATGCATATGTAACATACCAAGGATAGTTCAAATCTCTTTTAATTGGACTTTGATAGGGTGCATCTGTTTCACATAAAATTGTTTCTAAAGGAAGAATTTTTACTAATTTCTTATAATGCTTACTCCTAACTATAATAGCAGGTATGGAAAAATAAATTCTCTTGCCCTTATGCCTTAACTTAAGAAATTCTTTCGCTAAAGATAAGTTTCCTGTATATGAATGAAGTATAATAGGTGATTCGACATTTTCTTTCTTTATATATTCAAAAATGTTCTTTTCTGCTTTTCTAGAATGTATAATAATTGGTAAATTATGTATAGATGCCAATTTAAGAAATTTCTCAAAACAAATTTTTTGAAGGTCTATATTTCTTATATCTTTTGTTCTATACATATCCAAACCTACTTCTCCTACCCCATCTATCTCGTTTGCCATATTTTCAATTTCTTTAAAAACTTCCTCTATTTGCTCTATGTTTTTCACATAAAGAGGATGTAATCCAAGAAAACAAGGTAATCTATGAGTTCTACTAAATTTAAAAGAAAAAAAGTTAGAAAAATAGTCGAGTCCAACAACAAAAAACAAAACCCCTCTTTTCCTACACTCTTTTACTATGTGTTCTCTCTTACCCTCAAATTTTCTATCTGCTATATGACAATGTGTGTCTATATACTTAATAACCAATTCTTTATTGCCCTATTGTAATAGATATCCAGGAAACTCTTCTAGTTCTTTCTTTTCCCTCTTTATCTTGTGCTTTGAACTCTTCACTTCCTATTTGAATATCTTTCACCTTTAGATTTGGCATCACTTTAGATCTTATGTATTCTACTACGTCTACTGCCTTTGATATATACCTTCCTCTTGCTTTCACTACTACTTCCTTTGCGCCACTATGGAATTGTAAGATTGCTGCTGTAACATAGTTCATGAATGGTTTATTCCCAATGAAGATCTCTCCTTGGTCTGCCATGGTTACATAAGTATTAGGAGTTAATGTTCAAAAAGATTTACTTATCACTAAAATAATTGTTTTAACCATACCATTTTTATAATAAAATAAGGGAAAATGGGAATATTGATACTCCTCCTTATGATATTACTCATCGCTATACTGCTAAAAGTCAGCGTAAAAAAATATAAAGAATATGAAAGAGGTATAATTCTCTTCCTAGGCAAGTTCAGTAGGGTTGTTGGTCCTGGATGGGCGTTTTTGATCCCTTTTTTAGAAAGAGAATATAAAAGAGTTGATATAAGGACAAAAATGATTCAATTTGATATTCCGATTGCATTTACGAAAGATAAAGCTATATTAAAGATAAAAGGAGTTCTCTACTATAGAATTAGAGATCCAAAGAAAGCTGTCCTTGATGTTGAAAACTATGCCAATGCTTTAAAAGATTTGATCGTTAGCGAAACGAGAGATACTGTTGCAGCTTTATCTTTAGACGAAGTACTTTCTAATATCTACAAATTAAATGAATTCTTATACGATAGGGTTAGACATTTAGCTTGGAAATGGGGAATATATGTGGAGAATGTTCAGTTAACTTCTGTAGCGCCTTCTCAAAAACTGGCAGAAGCATTACAAAGTGTAAAAATAGCTGAACAAGAGTTACTAGCACAAAACTTTTTAGCTAATGCAAGGAAAATAGTAATGGAAGCTATAGGAGATGCTGCAAGAAAATTAGATGATAAAGCATTATTATATTTGTACATTCAGGCCCTAAAGGAATTAGGACAAAGTAAAAGTGTTAAAATATTATTCCCAATGAGATTTTTGGATGTCTTAAGCACAACTGATATTGAAAAAAATCTAAAAGCGATAAATACATGGGAAGCTATTCAAGCAATTAAGAAAGTTTTAGAAAAGAAAGCTAAATAGAGGAAAGTATAAGTTCTTTAAATTTATCCAAATCTTCCTTAACAAATCTAGCACCCCCAGCGTTTTTATGTCCACCACCTTTACCTTCCCTCAATCTTTTAGTTATATCTTCCAACAACTTACCCAAATCTTTGTCTTCTCTTCGTGTTCTAGCTTCTAAATAAGCATATTTCCAATGGAAACCAGTATTTATAACAAAAACAAAGTAATCTTGAAACTGTCTTGCTAATACACTTGCAATATAGCTTTGAATGCTATATTTACTTTCCAACTCATAGAAAATTATTTTTTTATTATCATATTTTTCCATTTTTCCACTTTGTTTTATGTATATGTTAATAAGTTTTTGTCCAACTTTCCAATACTTAAGCAGCATCCTTGAATTTTGAGTTTTTCCAAAAATAGCAGAAGGCATATCTATACACGCAGCCTCTACTAGAGAGTTTATAGCAATCTTTGCTCCCTTTTCATTAAATATTCTTGATGAGCTAATGACACACATCATTCTTTTGAAGTCTTCTTCTCCTATATCATAATACTTCGCAGTCATTTCTTTAAATCTATTATAATTTTCATAATCTTTATCTCCTAGACTACCTATTGCCGCAATCCAAGCATATTTCTCAAATTTTTCATCCCAAGAATATAATAAATCAAAAGATAATGTAGTCGCAGATTTATTCAAATCTACAAATGGTATAAGCTTCTTTTCACTTTTTGGAATTCTATGATGATCTACTAGGATTTTAGTAATCTCTTCTAAATTATCTATATTATCCCTCGGGATATCCAAAATAAGTATGCAATCCGGTCTTATAGATAAAATAGCATTTACCAAATATTCTCTAATTTCACCATACTTCGGTGAGAAAATAAATGGAAAAATTTTTCTATTATTTTTTAACCATAGACACCAAAGAGCAGCTGAACATATTCCATCTGCATCTATATGATGAATTAAAACAACCCTTTCACTATTCTCTATAACATTTCTTATTTCTTTTTCTTTTGATGTCATTACATAAAGTAAGTATGCTATCATATAAATTCTTAAGCTTAGAAAAGAAACCCATGAAAATACTAAACTCCTTGTAATTTATATTGCTTCTTACTAGTATATTTGACAAAGTCCTTTTTAGAGCTATATTAAAACTAGATCTTCTTTTAATATTGTACTTATCAAATAATTCTATGAAATAATCAACATAGTTATATAATCCTTTTAAATTATATGTTTTAGCTCTTTTATCGGATTGCATTATACTCTTTTTATTTAATTCATAAAGAATTATACCAACGGCGTGAGATAAATTCAAAATAGGGTATTCTTCAGAAGCTCTGATATGTATTAATACATTGGATCTCTTTATGACAGAGTTTGGCAATCCAAAATCTTCTCTTCCAAACAAAACCCCTACCTTTATATTCTTATTTGCAATAAAGTTAGCGAAGTCCTCTGGAGTGACATAGCTTCTACGCAAATTTTCTGGTTTATCAGAAATTTTTCCACTGGTAGCAGCTATAAAATCAAATTCACCGAAATTTAATTGATCTACAATTATAGCATTTTCAAGTATATCTTTACCTTTCATAGCAGTTTTATATGCTTTAGTTAAATCACATAGCGGATTTACAATTATTAAGTTTTTAAATCCAAAATTTTTCATTAATCTAGCAACAAAACCTATATTTTCTGATATCTTAGGTTCGTATAGAATAACAAATATATTGTCTTTTTTAATACTCATCTTTATATTTGAATTTTAAAGAGGAGGTAAACTTATTATTTTATACGAAGTCTTGTATAAGAAAGTCCACAAATGATAAACATAATTAAGAGCTTTAGAAGACGTGAGATTGGAGAGTTATTATTATCGGCCTTTATAATAGCTTTTCTCTTTACCATAAAATCATTTTTATACACAGATTTATTGGATTTTTTAATTTTATTAGCAATTTTTTTCATTATACTAGCTCCAGCATTTATATTACATGAGATAAGTCATAAAATAGTTGCAGTAAAATTAGGGTATATTGCATTCTATTCAATATACCCATCTGCTCTAATCTGGTCTATTTTGTTAACTACTTTATTTCCAGGATCTATAATATTTGCTGCAACTGGCGCGGTCAATATAGTATCCTTAGATGGTTTTTATAGAAAGAAAGATATAGAAAAGATATCTGCAGCTGGCCCTATAGCAAATATTATTCTGGCTATTATATTCTACATATTATATAAAATCGTAACTTTCTCTGGAAATTCCTTTAATCTGTCAAGTATAATACTTAGATATTCCTCTTCGCTTAATATTCAATTAGCTTTATTCAATCTATTACCTTTTTATCCATTAGATGGCTCAAAAATAGCTTCTTCTAATTTAGTTTCTTATGTTATTTTATTTGCTGTTACATTACTTATTTCTTTCATTGTGTACTAAACCTTCTGCATACTAAACTAACTTTATTTATGGATTCGTCTTTCAATCCATATTATGAAGGAAGAGGTAAGTGGAAGGGGTCTTATAGGAAAATCTGTAATAGGAAAAAGTGGAAAGGCTATTGGAGTAGTAACAGATGTAATGTTTAATCCAGAGACAACCGAGATTATATATTTGGTGATTGGGAAGATAACAAATTTTGGGAAAGAATTAAACTTTAAGAGAGTAGGAGATAACTACTTAATACCATTTGAAGCAGTTGTTTCTATTGGAGATTTTGTTATAATAGATGAAAATCAAGTCATAAGTTAATACTTATTTATTTCTTCAGTTTTTTTCATATTATGACAGAAAATAGAGAGATAGAAAACGAGGAAGAGGCCTTAAAATTAGAAGATTTACCTGGAGTTGGTCCTAAAACTGCAGAAAAATTAAGAGAAGCTGGATTTACAGATTTAATATCTATAGCGGTAATGCCAGCATCTGAATTAGCAGAAATGTTAGGTATAACCCAAAGTTCTGCTATGAAAATTATAAATGCAGCAAGATCGGCCCTTAAGATGGATTTTATAAC
>CAYMVK010000021.1:0-7529 GCA_964394105.1 Candidatus Woesearchaeota archaeon
TAGTAGGAGAGGGAGGATTGAATGCATATTTAGTAGTTGGAAAAATTGCAAAAACAGCTGACGTATTGGCAGCAGCTGAATTAGCTGCAGTATTAGCACAAGAGGCAAAGAAAGCAATTGACATAAGTGCAGGTGGAAAAGTTGTATTTGAAGGAGGTGCAAAATTAACAGGTGCAGTTCCATTATGGACAAAGGATGACAAAATACACTTAAATGGAGAACTCAAAGTAGAGGTTATATCTGAGAAAGACTTAGATATATTGGCTTCTGGTAAAGTAAAGATAGATGACAAAGAAATAACATATACTCAGACAATATGGCCTAAGACAACAGGAATAGTAGTTAAATATGGCCAGCCTGAATCAGACAGATCTCCATACTTGTACTTAGATGCATCTTCTGAATCATTATATGATGTGAAAATAGCATTTAGTGATACAGTAGATTTTACAAAATTACTTGGTAAATCTATAACATTAGCTGGAAAAGAATTTGTTGTATCTTCAAATTCAGCAGAAGTTACTGCAACATCATTGACATTGTATGGAGCAGCAGCAGAAGGAGTTGTATCATACACACAACCATTAACATTAACATATAAAGACAAGACATACACATTTGAAATAGTTGGATGGAACACTGCATCAGGAGAAGTTAGATTAAAGATAAGTGATGGAACAACAACAACAGAAGTTACTGTAAATGAAACAAAGCAATACACAGTAGATGAATTAGGGATAAGCTTTTACATGAAAGATAAGTGGATACAAGACCAACCAGAAAAAGATGCAAGAATTACAATTTGGATGGGAAGTGTAAAATACGAGCTTAAGGATGATAAAGTATATGTAGATGGAGAGGAACTTTATGGAGTGACTTATACAGTTACATCAAACTTCACAAGCGCAACGGAATTAACATTTACAGTTAAACCTTCAGATGTAAGAGTTGATTCGAAACGTCCATACAGATATCTAGAAAAAGGAGAGGAATTTGTAGACCCATTATTTGGAACATTCAAAGTAGTATTGTATGAGGAGAAACCAGGTTTCACATCAGAATTAAGAGACTTAATACATGCATACACATCAGGAGAATATGCAAAAATAAAGTTTGACAGTGTAGAATTAACATACGCACATGGAGATGCATTGAATGTAACAGATACTGCAAAGTGGGTAGTTGTAGAAGGAACTTACGCAGACGAAGGTGATTATATAATAGTAACAAAAGATGCAACAAAACCATACTATACTCATATACTTAAGGTAACTTCATTAGATAAAACAACAGGATCCGAGTCTGCAACATTAGAAGATATAATCACAGGAACAACATGGTCAATAGATTCAGCTTCAGAGACAATATACATTGAAGGAGTGCCATATTCAGTTACAATAAGTACAGATGGATTAAAGATAGTATATGAAAACGAAGATACAATATGGCCAGTATTAGAAACAAAGAATGGAGCAAAAATTTTCTTAATAGGATCCGATATAACAGACATCACTAATGGTGCTGATGAGGGAGACGAAACAATTACTTACTACATAGCGGGCCACAAGTTAGATGTTACAGTAGACGATACAAATGATAAGATTACCAGTGTTAAATGGGACGATACCGAATTATTGAGTTCTGCTGTTAGTGTGTCAGACAATGAGACGAATGTTGAAGTAGCAGTAATAGATAAGGGGGTTTATAAGATCAACATAACCGCAGATGATCTTGACACAGGCAGTACTGCTATAAATGTAGATGTTAAGATTAAAGTAGAAAACACTGTAGAGACTACAGAAGATAAACCTGCTGTTGGTATAGAAGAAGAAGGTGGAGCAATATTCGCAATAAAAGCATGGGACGCAGATACAAGTGCAGATGTAATAGATGAAGAGGTAGGAATAGTTGGAATAACAACATATGGATTAACAGACGAAGACAAGACAGGAGTAACAGATTATGGTACATATGTAATAGCAGACGACGAGAACGAATACGTAAAAGTCTACTACCCAGATGAAAAGGCATATTATGAAGTCTATGTAATGAAGCCAGAAGCAGCAGCAGAAGTTGAGACAATAGAAAAAGGTGTAGGTGAATACATAGATTCATACAAGATAAAAGAAATAAAGCCAGAAGTAACAGAAACAGTATACACTGTAACACCTGTAGAACCTAAGTTTGCATATTTAGACTCAGAAAATAAGACTGGAAAACCACTAATACTAGTTGGAGGTCCAGCAGTAAATAGTTACGTATATGAATTAGCAGGTGCAGGAAAGACATGGAAAAGGGAAGATTATAAACCAGATAGGGCAATAATACAATACATAGAAGAGGGTTATGGTGGAATGCCAACATTAATAATTGCAGGATACTCTGCAAAAGACACAAGATTAGCAGCAAGAATATATGCATTATACCTACAAGGAGAAGCACCTTCAGAGATTGCAGAGAAGCTTGAGACAGAAGACCTAGTAGTATTAGACACAAGTGCAGCAACAACAGTAGATGACGTAGAAGCAGTAACAGTAGCATCTGAGTAATTTCCTTGATTTTTTATTTTAATTTTATTTATTTAAAAATTGAGTGAGAAAATATCTTCAATTTTGTTTGATATAAGTTCTTTCTTAATGAATTTTGATTTCTCAAATACTTTGAGAGCTATAGCTTTTATTTTGGCAATAATTGCAATAAAAATTTAGAAAACAATTGATACTATTTTTAAATAGTAAATAAATTTATTAATACTTGAATTAGCTAATTCTAGACTGCGGTGATCATGAATGAAGAAATGGGTAGTGACTGCTACAATTTTAATGCTCTTAATGTGGACTTTACCACTATTTTACTGGGATTGGAGCACTCATAAAAAATATTTTGATCTGTTAACTGAGAAGAATGTATTACTAACAGAATTAGAAGATCTAAATGAAGTATTATACGATATTTCAATTGTAGACGTAGGTTACTATAGACCTAGTGGAGAAATTATAATAGTATTTGGGTTTGGTAGTGGATATGTCTCAGAATCATTTGTACCATTGATTAGGACACATTGGTATTCGTATCCTCACGAGAATTATTATAATATTACGTTTGAACTAGAATTCATTAGAAAAGACGCGATAACAAAGAGACTGGGGATTTGTAATTTGAGACTAATATTTTACTGGAAATTGAATGATACATGGAATAATATTACAGTAATAAATTACAGCCCAGATCAATTGTACACACTGGGGGAAAGAAGTATAATAATACCTTTTGCTCAATACTATGCATTCCAACTTATAGTAAAGAATATAGAAGAAGATGCAATAGTGGTTGCTTCAGGAGTTTTATTTAACTCGACAGAGATGGAGGACTACGCTAGCAAGATAAAGGAATTGACAGATAAAATAAATAAAATATATGACAGGCTCAAGTCTATAAAAATATTTGATAAAGAATTAGAAGTAGAATCTAAGATAATTGGATTCCTTGTGGTAGCAACTATAATATACGTATTCACTCTTGGAGTGATAGGATTTTCTATAATAAAGGAAATCTATGATTACAGGAAAGAGATAGGAGTACTTGCTCTAATGACAGTATTGGCAATATCAACACCTTGGGCAGTACTATTGACTTTAAGTGTATTAATTACACTCATAGCGCTTATCTTCCTTATATATGTCTTCGTGTATGCGCTTGTAATTGAAGAAGATTAAGTTTTATGTGAGATTTCTCTTTCTTCTTTTCTTTTTTTCAAAAAAGAAATGAAAGAAAGGTATGAATTTAGTTATAGATTATTCAGATTCAGACTTCCAAATCTCATATACTGCAAAAGCAAAAAATGCTACTAGGAATGCTAATCCTGTTATTCCCAGTATATTACTTATTTTCTTACTTTCTTCAAATGATTTAAGTAAATGGTAGGTAATCTCTTTTTTTGTTTTAATAATAAAGTTATCTATTGTTGCAATTTTTTCAGTGATTTTTAGTATCTTTGTCTTTGGGATATTGGTGTATACTTTACTGACATCTTCTACAAAGTTTACTATAGTTAGATTAGCTACAACATGAGTTTCGTTCTCTAAGTCTATGACAGTTATTATCAAATTATACGTTTTAATTTGGTAATTGAAGTTTCTAGCTAATCTTTCTATATCGATGTAGATGTCAATCTCATGTAGAATAATGTGATTATCTTTTAGTTCGTACAAGATGTCTATCTTAGCTCCATTCGTTCTAATAGTTTTCCAACGACCTCCTGCTGATACGAAGACCATTCCTATCAAGAATAGTATGGCAAATGTTATACCAGCTACCTTAAAAGCCCCAAATGATTTTTTCACTTTCCTCCTCACCGAGATACCAGTAAATCTATAGTGGACAGAGGGTATTTAATTCTTATTTACTACTTTCTAGTAATAGAAATTATGTATGGAAATTACTTATTAGTTGTAACTTATATTTTTATAATTTTCAATTTTATACCTAATCTTGCGGTGATGCTCTATGCAGGCAGGAAAAATTAGAAATTTGAATTTTGTTTCTTTCTTTAAGAGAAAAGAAAGAATTATTGTTATGTTTCTAGTAGCTCTATTAATTGTTAACATCTGGGCTATTATAGAACTAACTAACAGAGTTAATAGTCTGAAACGAGAAATAAACGAACTCCAAAATGAGATTAATCGTTTAAACAATAGAATTAGAAATCTTACCGATATCATTAAGCATTTGAATAGGACAGAAAGGATTATTATTCCGCCGTTTAAGGGAAACTACTTTAGTATCATGATTGAGAATAATACGTTAGACATAGTTCAAGGACTCTCAGAGGATGCAGTTATTTTAATAAGATATGAAGTAGAGAAATTAAATAATACACTGTTACTAAAAGTTCTAGGAATAGAAGTAAATAGAGCAATTGATAACTTTACCTTCAGTATTCTATACTTAATAAACAAGGAAACTAACGAGTTTAATGAGAGTGTGATTATTATTATGAATTCTACAGTGACTATTGTTAACAACATAGAGATCCCAATGTCTGAGATTTATCTTGCGAAGTGTGTATTAAACAATTTATATGCAATGAAACAAATTTATCTGTAAATTCTTCTTTCAAATTTCTTTCTTCTTATTATTTTTTGGGTAAAGAAAGAAGAGAAAGAAGTTAAGGCGAGCAGCTAAGTACTAAGCAAGAAAGAACCCATATGAATATAAGCAAAATTGCTAGTATTGCTACGATTTTTTCTGTTTTAATTTGTTTTTCAATAAAGGTTTTATCAACTACTACAGTGTATTTGTCCACTAGGGTATTCTGGTTTAAGTCTATAACTAAAACTGCTAAATTCAATGGTATGGATAAAGATACGTTGAAGTTGTACGTATCTTTAGTATAATCGGTGAAATTCAAACCTAGTATAGTATTGTTTGAATCCGCAAAGATGACTGAAATGATACAAGTAGAGCTATAAGCATGTTTAACTTTATCCCAACGTATCATTACCTCTCTTAATATAATGTCTTTATTTTTTACCTCAAAGTAGAGTATTATCAGATATTTATGTCTTAGATGTCTGGGATGAAGAATTCTTTTCCCCTTCCAACAGATATTAAAAGTTCTTAGAGATAACCAGAGTATCGTTGCTATAGTTACAAAAATTATTGCTAATGGGATTATTAAAGATGTTAGTTTTGCTCTTTTCATATTTCTCCCCGCTTCTGCAGTAAATCTGCTGCATAAAAATAGTATATAATGCTTTGTAACTACCTTCTAGAAGTAAAAATATTTTTTGAATTGATTATCAAAAAATAATTGCAAAAATTTTTGTATTTTCACTGCTTAGCAGGAACTGGGGATTCAAGATGTCTAGGAACGATGAGTATTACTCATTTACTGTTCTACTGCTACTGCTACTCCTCACGCTTCTTTTGCTGCCTTATAACTCAGTATTGAAAATAGGACTTAAAAACAATGATTTATCACTAAATTCTCATGATATTCTTCTAGTGGAAATAGTGTACGATTGGGATTACACTTATGATGGTATTATAATAAGAATTTATTCAGTTACCTACCATTCCAATGTAACATACTTCAATGTGACAATATTCGCGTTTAATGCTAGTATTTCCATAATATATTCCAATAATACTTTACAGTACTCACATGGATGGATAGACTTCTATGAGATTTGCAACTTATCTGTATATCTAATTTATAACTCAAATGTATACCAAGCAATATTCTACAACGTTTCTTTAACTTTATAAATTCTTTCTTCTCTACTTTCTTTCTTTCAATCTTCTAAAATCAAATATTTCAATAATACTGTTGCGTATGCACCTTTTATCAAGAAAAATTCAATCGTATTATTATAAATTTTTAAATTCTCTGGATATACAAATGATATTCTATAATATGATTTGAATGGTAAATCATTTATTGAAATTCCTTCTCTATCTAAAATTTCCTTTATAATTTCTTTTATTTTTTCATCTTTAACTTTCATTTTCCTTCCAATTACAGGTAATTTTTTAGGAATTTTTTCTCCATATTCTATTAATTTAGATAATGTCAGATTGAAAACATATGAGGCAAATGATTTTATTATTATGTTTAAAACATATTTTGGTATTGAATTAAAAGCTTCTTCAAAATCTTTATCTTTCCTTAACTTATCAACAAATATTTTTTCAATCCAATGCTCATATTTTAAATTTTCATAAATTTTATCCCAATTCCAGAAATATTTTCTAAGATTTTCTGGAATTAAATAATATGCTGCCTTCTCATAATCCCCTCTTAAGTAATTTATAGATACATATAAGTTATTCTTATATCCAAATCTTTGAGGTCCATAGAAGTTTGGAAATCCCTTTTCATTTACTTCTTCTACTTTTTCATCAAAATCGATTTCCTCTTCAGAATAATAATTTATTTTGAAATAATTTCCTCTTAAATTCTTCCTTTTTGGCTTTTTATCAGAAAATCTAAAATTTTTTAATAAAAATTTTTCAGACCTTAAATTTAATATTCCCTCAAAATCATAATCTTCAAAGCAAATTAATTGAGACGTATATGCATTTTTATCTTTTATTCCATGATAGTAAACATTTCCATAATTCTTCAAAATTCTTAAAACATCAAAAAAAGATATATCTTTTTTTACCAACTCACAAATCAAATATCTTTTTCTCTTCTTCAATCCAATTAAAGAATCGTTTATTCTTTCAAAAATAGAATATCCAATAGAGCATCTATAATCTTTCCAAATTTCTTCTACAATGAATTCATCATGTTCTTTTTGGATTATGAATGAATATGGCTGATTTTTAAAAACAGTAATACCAATATCTTCCCAATTTATTGCATTTAGGTCTATCATTTTGATTTAGCTAATAAGTAACCTGCAATTGCACTTAGGAAGGATCCTATATAATAACCGCCTGTTGTTATTGGGACTATTGCAAATGAGATTAAAATAATTGAAATTCCAACAATTTTAACATTTTTCAATTTATTTTTATCT
>CAYMVK010000021.1:7539-8296 GCA_964394105.1 Candidatus Woesearchaeota archaeon
AAAATATTATAAATGATAAAATTTCTATTGAGAATTTAATAGTTAAAATATTTTTTCCAAATTTGAAAGCTTCTTCTGTAGCTATAGGCTTCATTGTAATCAAATTATACAATGTATAAATTGCAGATAGCAGTATTATAAAGCTTGAAATCTTGAGTAAAATTGAGGGAATTGTTTTATTCTCTTTGATACCCATAATTAAAACTTTAATAATGATGTATAAGAATTTAATTGTTCTCTAAGATCGAAACATTAAAAATGCCATTTTGAGATAGTAAATATAATTGGGCAGGGTTATATAGGTTATATAGAGATAAAAATGAGAAAATCCTTTATGCTTTAATTCCTTTGGCAGCTATAATTGCATTTTCTTTAAGTAGTTTTGTTTTTCCAAAAGATTTTTCAATATTTTTTAAGCAGAATTCTTATGATGATAAGAATCAGGAAGATGCAAAACTTTCTCTTGAAGATATAATATATAAAAATATAAGTGTGAAATTAATGTTTTCTTCTCAAAATATTTCATTTGCTAACCTTTCAGATGTGAAATTAATTGTTAATGGATTAAAATGCAAAGAAATAAAAATAGGGAATATTTCTGCCTATGTAGATAAAGAGATCAAATTAACTTTGAATAAATTTTACGGGATTTTGGCTCTCGTAAATGGAAAATTGAGGGTATATGGAAATTACAATTTGTTAATTCTAGGTGGTATTAAATTTGATTCAAGTAATTTAGATATTTCTGACTGTGATT
>CAYMVK010000022.1:0-8120 GCA_964394105.1 Candidatus Woesearchaeota archaeon
CAATAATATACATTAGCAACTGCATAACCAAGTTTTATTGTAATTCCTCTTTTGAGTTCCTCACTATGTCTTGCAGTCCAAACACCAGTTATAGCCTCTATAAGAGAAGTTTTTCCATGATCTATTTGACCAGCTGTACCTATAATAACTTCAGATTGCCCTTTTTCATTCTTTCTTTTCATCTTCCTTATTTTTGCCTAATATTTCTTCTATACTCTTTTTTCCCCATTTTATAATTTTCATATTAATCTGAACAATTGTTTCATCGATTGTATTACCTCTTACAGTCTTTCTTAACTTAGTCTTATTAAGTTTTGTTTTGACCCATCTTTTTCTATGTCCTTTTACTTTTTTCCTCCTTCTTCTTTTTCTATATCCTACACTTCCAGGAGAAAGTAAAACCCTCTTTTTTACTGCTCCTTCGACAGTAGGGTTCATAGGAAAACCATCTTTGTCTGTGCCACCCGTTATTTTGAATACATATCCAGGAAAACCAATTGTATCCCCAACTATCTCGTCTCCTATTTTCTTACCTAAGAATACCTTACTATTATCCCCACTAATCTCTATCTGATACGCCCTTGCAGTTTTTGGATCGCTTATTACTACTTTGAACGTTGGCATGTTTGGATATTTAGTTAAGTAAGAGATAAATAATTAATAAATTATACTTTTACCCACTTATTTAAGACCCCATAGAGGATCTTTCTTCTTCTTAATTTCTCTTATTTCTTCCAGTAGCTTGATAATATCTTCTGAAAGCTCATCTTTTAATTCTTTTTTTAGTATTTTATATTCATGTTCTTTCAGATCACTTATTAAAACTTCTCCTTCTTTAACATTTCTTCCTATCCATGCTCCTTCTATCGCGCAAGCTAATCTTTCACCTTTTTTACCCTCCTTAATGTTCCTTCCCTCAATTTGCAGAGATATGACAACACCAATTTTTTTACCATCTATTTTCATGAGTTCTACTCCTGGCCTGATTATACCAGCTATTACTTCGATTCCAACAATGGCAGGCTTACTCTGTCTAAATATATATCCTGGCAAGATTTTGATTTTACAAGGAAGTGAAATTTTGCTTAATATCTCTTCTTTCTTCTTTCTCTTTAATTCATTTACCCATTCTTTATAATTTTCAGTCAATTCATATATCACATTACTTTTAAATAATTTTACTCCCTTTTCTTTAGCTAATTTTTCAATCTCCTCATCAATTCTTATATTAAAGGCAAATATTACACCATATTCTGGTTTTTTCTCTTTCATAGCAGCGGCTTCTATAATGTCTTTCTTAGTAATTTCTCCAATACCTGTTTTTCTGATAGGTATACCTTCTTTATTGAAAAGTGTGATTACAGCTTCAATACTTCCAAATGTATCTGCTTTTACTGTTACACCTTCTATACTTTTTTCAAATATATACTTTGAAATAAGTTTTTTGAATTCTTCTTCTATTTTTTTAATTTCCTCTTTTGATTTTATCTCTACAAAAGGAACACCTGCTAATATTCCAGTAGTTTCACTTAAAACTAATCTTACCCCACAAGCAGCATATACTTTATCTACTCTTTCAAATTTTGCCTTCATACGTATTTCTTCAAGAGGTTTAGGCTTGTAGATTCCTCTTATCTTCGTTACTAAAACACCTTTAAGTGTAGGTACTACTATCTCATCACCTTCATTTAACATTCCGTCATATAGAATGACATCTACTACTTTTCCCATATGTTTTAATTCTTTTACTTCAATAATAGTCCCTTTTGCAGAACCTTCTGGATCTATTTCTAATCTTTTGCCTAAAAATTTTTGGGAAAGACCCACAATAAGTGCTATAAGTTCGGCTATACCCTCTTTTGTAATCCCAGATACAGGAACTATGCATACCTGCTTAGTGAAATCAGTCACTCTATCAAATCTTTCACTTTCAAAACCTAATTCTGATAATTGTGCTACTATTCTGTATAATCTCTCTTCAAGTAGATCTACCACTTCCCTTCTCTGATATTTTATTGATTCAGAAAAATACAATGTATTTTGGCCAATCCAGCCGGGAATAAGATCTATTTTAGTAGCAGCAACTAAAAAAGGTACTTTATATCTCTTTAGTAATTCAATACATTCATATGTTTGACTTTGAAATCCCTCGTTAATATCTATAACTAATACAGCTAAATCCGCAATGGAACTACCCCTTTCTCTCAAACTTAAAAAAGCCTCATGGCCGGGTGTGTCTATAAAAAGTATTCCTGGTATTTTAACTTCAAATTTGAATTTTTCCAAAAAATCTTCACATATACTTCTTATTATATTTAGAGGTACTTCTGTTGCACCGATATGTTGGGTAATTCCTTTTGCTTCTTTCTTTTGAATAAGTGTACCTCTTATACCATCAAGTAACGTTGTTTTACCGTGATCTATATGGCCAAGTAAAGTTATTATAGGTTGTCTTATAGGCATAAAAATAAAAAACAAGGATCTAACTAAAAAATATGTCTTCTTCCCCGTGCCTTCTATACTCTATTAATTCTTCTTCTTTGAAAAGTAAACTAATTTCTCTTTTTGCATCTTCTAAGCTACTTGATCCATGAATTACATTCATAGGACCTAGTTCTAAACTAGTATGAGCAAGATCTCCTCTTATTGTACCTGGGGGAGCTTTTGAACAATCTGTAGGTCCTATGATTTTTCTTACTACTTCTACAGCTTTGATACCTTCAAAAACAATTGCAACTACAGGACCAGATGTCATAAATTTTTCCAGTCCTGGATAAAATGGCTTATTTATATGCTCTTCGTAGAATTTTCTTGCTAACTCTTTTGTAAATTTTATAAATTTTATACCTACTATCTTTAGACCTGCTTTTTCGAATCTTGATATAATTTCTCCTATCAGTCCTCTCCTGACTCCGTCAGGCTTTATTAATACTAGCGTTCTTTGGATGAAATCTTCATTCTTTTTCTCACCCATTTTACCTTTCTTTTATCTTTTCTTAGTTCTATCATATATTTATAACATTTGGAGCTGCAGAAATAATATATCTCACCAGTATTTTTAACAAACATAATACCTCTACCTGGTTCTATTTCTTTCCCACAAAAAGAACATATCAATTTTTTTGCCATTTTTACTCCTCTTTTTTCTTACCTGCAAGTGGAGCAGCCTCTATCTCAGTATCTTTTAACCTTAATTTCATACCTATTCTTACAGGCCCTTTCACATTTCTTCTTAAGATCTTTCCCTTTTTACCTCCTTCTAATATTCTTAACATAACTTGGGTTGCTTCTCCTCTTGCACCGGTTCTCCCTATTATCTCTATAACTTCTGCTAATGTTCCTTCAGTTTGTAAAATACCTTCATCTACTTTAAATCCTTCTTTAACTTCTTTTAATCTCTTTCTTTTTTGTCCACCCATATCTCTATTTCTTACCTTCCTTTAATTTGTTTATTTTGTCAATTATATCTTCAAGTAATCCCTTTGCCTCTCCGGGATCTATTATTACTGCAGAAGCTGCACTATGTATCCCACATGCTGCTCCTAGTTCTTCTTTGCTAGGCACATATCCATACGGGACTCCTTTCTCTTCACATAATAGAGGAAGGTGCATAACTATCTCTTCAGGCTTCACGTTTTCTGCTATTATTACAAATTTAGCTAATCCTCTTTCAACCATTTTCGTTACCTCATTGGTGCCTTTCCTTATTTTACCTGTACTTCTTGCTATTTCAACGAGTTGATATATTTTTTTAGTAAGATCTTCTGGCACCTCGAATTTTACATATGCAGGTTTTGCCATTTTAAGATTTTATTTTCTCTATATTTTAAAACTTTGCATTAATGTATTAATCGTGAGTATATACGCCTTTCACCTTTTCTTGATTTTTTTCTTCTATCCTTGCAAAGAATTTTCTTTCGAATTGAACTATCTCTACTTTTTCATTAATTATGTAAGCTTCCACATAGCCTTTATATACTTTACCAATTCCTTCTATCTCACAATTTACTTTACTATTATCCAATACCCATTGAATTTTTTTTATTTTCGGCAGAATAGATTGATCTTTATAAAATGTACATATTAATTTATTCTCTTTTTTCTTTTTTACTTTCAAATTTGCAAAATCTTTCAATCTAAATATATCACCCTTATTTAACTCTTTGAAGTCAGAATTGTCTATGTAAATGATTAAATCACCTTTTTTTATCTTGTAAACTTTATATCCCAACTTTTTATTATATGGATGCTTTGGTACTTTTACTACCATATCTACTGGGACTGAAAATTTGACAATTTTTGGAGATTCTACAAAGAAATATCTTGGTGTTTGGCTATCTATCAATCTTCTATTTATTTTATATATTTTACTCCAATTTATTATTACTTTTACAGGATTTAGACCTAATGAAATTATGTATTCTCTTATTGCCTCAGGTCTAATACCTCTTCTTCTAAGTGCCATCAAAGTAGGTAAATTCACATCATCCCAGCCTTTGTATAGTCCTTTCTTTAAACCCTCTATTATTTTGCTCTTGTGAAAAGGCATATCAGTGACAATAATTGCACCATATTCAAAATAAAGGGGAGGTTCCCATCCAAAGTGTTGAAAAATGTATTTCTGTTTTTCTTGATTCACAATATGCTCTTTCATTCTTATAACATGTGTAATAGCCATTAAGTGATCATCTACTGAGCACGAGAAATTATATGTAGGCCAAACAATATATTTATTACCTACTTTTGGATGGTTTGGATTCTCTATTATTCTAAATGTTATCCAATCTCTTACAGAAGGGTTTTTATGATTCAAATCTGTTTTTACTCTTAATACGGCCTCTCCCTCTTTGAAATAACCTTCTATCATTTTATCCCATAATTCTAAATTTTTTTCTACCGGCTGATCTCTATGCTCACATTTTTCTCCTTTTATTCTTTTTTTAGCTATAGTATCTTTATCACACAAACATACGTAAGCTTTGCCCAATTCTATTAACTTTTTCGCATACTCATAGTAGATATTCATCCTAAGAGATTGAACATAGAATTCATGGATTTTTGCACCTAACCATTTTATATCTTGAGGTATCCATTCGTAAGCTTCTGGCATAGGTCTTTTTGTCCTTGGATCCGTATCTTCTAATCTCAGTATAAAAGTTCCTTTATACATCTTTGCATACTCGTCATTTAATACAATAGCTCTTGCATGTCCTATATGAAGAGGACCATTTGGATTTGGCGCAAACCTTACTCTTAATTTTCCATATTCAGCACCTGGTAAAGGATCTAAACCTTTTTTCTCTTCTTTCTCTTTTTCTGTTAGTAAATCTGGATATTTTTCTTCTATTATCTTTTTTTGTTCCGATAATGTCAATTTATTTATTTCTTCGACAATGTTTTTTGCTAAAGATACAATTTCTTTTATATCCACCTCTTTCTTTATATCAGGATATACAGAAAAAATTTTGGAGACAACATGTTTTAAAGACGCCTTTCCATTATGATCTACAGCATTTTTCAATGCAATTTTATATATAATCTCCTTTAAATTATCTTTCATTTTTACTCTAATTCTAACAAATGATTGTTACCTATTAAAAATGCATTTTTGGATGCCTCATATCCATATCTTCTTAGCAATTCTATTGCTTTTGCATTTTTATTGAGTTCTCCATGAGTAGGTATATAATATTCTGGTTGTATCATTTTTGCTAAATCTTTTAAATCTTCTGAGTATGCATGTCCAGAAACATGGACATTTGTGAATAGCCTAACTCCTTTATTGAGTAACCTTTCCTCTAGCATACCTCTCATAAGCAAATTTGGTAAGGCAGGAATGGGCTCACTTCCAAGTATTACAATATCTTCTTGCTTTAATTTTATAGGGTGTTCGTCTTTTGATATTCTTTCTAATACAGAATTTGGTTCTCCTTGATGACCTGTAACTATCAAAAAATAATTTTCCCTATTTTCTTTAATTTTTTTATTTAATTTCCTCAATTCTTTACCATTTTTTAATATTTTAGCTTTTTTTGATAGATCTACTATATTTGCTCTTTTTGCAGCTTTTGTATAATTTCTTAAACTCCTTCCAATTAGAATAGGCTCTCTACCTAGTTGCTTCGCCAGCTCTATTACATATTTCAGCCTCGCTATATGGGAAGAGAATGTCGAATATACTATCAACCTATTTGTATCTTTTAAATAATTTAATAGCGATTCTAGCATGACTCTTGCAATTCTTTCCGAAGGAGTCTTTCCTATTCTCTCAACTCTTGTTGTATCTGTGAATAATATTTTACATCCTTCTTTTCCAATTTTTTTAAGTTTATTATAATCTATTTTTTTACCTAATTGTGGATTATTATCGAATTTCCAATCTACCATATACAATACATTGCCTTGATCGTTATATAAGGCAATAGCAGTAGAAGATGGTATTGAATGTGTAACTCTTATTAATTCCATTTGAGTTTTTTCTGTTATTTGGTATATCACTCCAGTGTTTAGATAAACTCTTTTATTTTTTACCGATTTATTCTCATCTAAGAAATTCAATACTTCATGTGTAAAAGGAGTTGTTATTATTTTTGCATTTTTGTATTTTGTTGCCAATCGAGTAACTGCACCTACATGGTCTAAGTGAGCATGTGATATTATAATGGCTTTTACGTTTTTTCCGTATTTTTGAAAGAAAAGTTTGTCATTTGGTACTATCTTCAATTCATAAAACATTTCTGTTGGTAAATTAGTTAAATCACCATATTTGCTTTCAGCAGTAATTAAATTTTCCATCCAAAATCCCATATCTAATATTATCCAATCTTTTTCATTTCCAAAATTGATAGCAGTCATACTATTCCCTACCTGTTCATAACCTCCAATTGCCCATACTTTTATCATTTTCTTTTGAATACAATAGAAGCATAGGCAACAAAATTTTGACTTATTCCAGCAATATCAGATGATGTATAATATTTTTTCAACTCAACAGTTATTTTATAGTCAAGAGCTTTAGCAAGACCTATTAATACACCTATAGGACCATATCCACATATTGTTAGATTTTCCTCTTCTATATACTTGAAAAAATTCATTAAATCTAATTTCTTTATATATTCGATCACTTCCATATCCCTTTCCTCAACGAACTTTCTTACTTTCTGATAGGAACCGAATATAGGCGTGTATCCATACAATATACCGTAGTGTGTAAAATCGCTAGATGCAATTACGACAATATTCTTCTTATCTTCAAATTCTTTTATCATATCTCTTAGAGTATAACCTAATTCTAGACTTACTTCTTCTCTGAAAGATGTATGTCTTAGTATAATCGGGACTATTTTGAAATTATTTCCATAGAAGTATTGAAAAAAAGGTAATTGTACCTCTATACTATGCTCATTCTCATGCGCCGTTAGATCTTCTTCCAGATTTATGTAATTTTCTAATAAGAATTCAGCCAATTCTTTATCTACTTCTACTTTTCCTAATGGAGTTTCAAAATAACCTTCTTTTACTATAGCTATTTCAGAACCTAAGCCTGTATGATTTGGACCTATTATGACTAAACTCAAATTACTTGAATAGCTCTCCACTATATCGTAAACAGCAGAAGCTGCTGCTGGACCTGAGTATACGTAACCTGCATGTGGGAGTACCGCCCCTATAACTTCTTTCTTATTTCCTATTTTTGGCAAATCTCCCGGACCAAATGTCGAATCTTTAAAACAAGTTTCTATAAGTTTTACTAGTTCTTCTTTCCTACTTGGATAGAATTGGCCAGCAACAATAGCTTTTCTTATATACATTTTACTCAACTTTCTTTATGAAATCTTCTGGTAATAGCTTAAATTCTTCTCTTGATTTTATTTTACCCCACTTTAAATATAATTCTCTCACTATTAGCCATAGTATGAAGCATAATGCAGACATATTTTCTGTATTTGCTGGTACTATCATATCTGTATTTAATTCGCTTACTCCTCTAGCCCCAAATGTAATTACAAGTTTGCTTGTCATTATTGCATCTTTTATTATATTTTCATTATCTTTTGGATCCAATACAACAATCACTTTTGGTTCGAAGAAGAAAGTGTAACTAGGATTTGTGAAAC
>CAYMVK010000023.1:0-5301 GCA_964394105.1 Candidatus Woesearchaeota archaeon
TCTTCAAATTTATTATTTTCGTAAGCTTTTCTTATAAAAATGGTTTGCAATATTGGATTTGCTACTGAAACAGATTCTTTCTTACCTCCATACTCATTAAATTTTGTCCAATTTCCAGGAGTATGTGCAGTTATACTTTTTATTCTCTTTTCTGATGTATGCTTTGATAGAACCAATATAATACCATCTTTTATTATATTTTCCAAAAAATCTGCGTAAATTGGATGTATTTTTGTTTCTACGATATAGAAATTATTATAAACATAAAAATTATCTTCCTTTTCAAAATTAAACAATTCTTTTAGATAATTTGCCATGTTTCTTCCTGCTAGGTCTTTTGGAGAATAAACAAAGAAATACTTCATGATTATTCTCAGAGTCATTTTACACTTAAGTAAAATTTATATATGAGATACTACTATTTAGTGGTATGGGTGGCAAGGAGTGGGATATAAAAGCAGAGTCTGATATTAAGGATATCAAAGTATCTGATACATGTAGCTATCAAAAGCTTAGTATTAGTGTCGATCTTAAAGACATTGTTGGAGAGGATAAAGTAGAAGAAGCTTTAAAAAGATTAGAAAAAGTAGCTAAAGAGTTAGACGATATTCCGGATGGAGCAGGAGATATTTTCTTGATGTAATTTTTATTTTTCTTTTTTACTTTTTTTATTATGATTTCTATTTACATTTGATAAAAATTGAGAGGAATGGTAAAAGAAAGAAGGATTAGAATTACTTGATTAACTTTTTCATTCTTTTCCAGAGCTCTAGTGTTACTTTAACATCATCCTTTAAATGCATTATTATTTTTTCTTTTGCATCTTCATTTCCTTTTACATAATCTTCATAAAGTTCTGGTATACTTCTTCCTGTTATATCGATTAATCTATGCATTCCTAGAAATTCTCTAATTTGAGACAATTTTATCTTTGCATCTGGATAAATCTCTTTTATTTTTTCGTATAAGTCAATTACTTCAATTTTTTGCAGAATACTTAAGTCTATGTTATATTTTATTGCTCTTATTATCAGGAATGGAATATCGTATTTCTTTCCATTGAATGTTATTAAAATTGGTTTATTTTTCTTTAGAAACTCCTTAAAATTTTCTAGAATTTCTTTTTCATCATAATTTTCTGCAAAGAATATAATTTCATTTCCTTTTTCATCCTTTAATCCGATTGCTACGACTTTTGAATTGAATGGATCTAAACCAGTAGTTTCAATGTCAAATGCATATACTTTCTTTTTCATTTTTTCTTGTTTTTCTTTCATGTATGACCACCTATCTTAAATTAGCTGAGGGAAAGTATTAAAATTTGTAATCAGTGTTTTTGGTTGAGGTGTCTGCGATGGAGGAGCTGAAAGTTGTAAGGATAAGAAAGGAAAATGACATACTAGAAGTAGACTTCAGCAAGGTAAAGAAAGATATTATCTTGAAGGTAATTAAGTTAACCACTATTCCAGAAGGGGATCTAGTGCACCCAGAAATTAATTTGAGAGTACTCAGGGAGGTCCTAGAACTTTCTTTCAAGTCTGGAAAAGAAGTTTGTCTAATTGTTTAACCTTTATTTCAACTTCTTTTTATTTCTTTCCTGACTTTTGTTATGTTGCGCATAGAAGGTTATGTATCACTAAATAGTAGTAAGATTTAAATACATTAAGTGACTGGAAATCTAGTGAGGTGATGCTTCAATGAGTCTAGAGGACACCCATCTCTATGTCTATATAAAGCTAAAGCCACCATCAAAATTAGAGGTGTTTGTATTTATAATAACCATAATAATTCTTGGAATTATTACCTATGGATATCTATTGTTGTTTGTGTCGCTATTGCTTTATATAGCTAAGAGAAGGCCCCAGTGGAAGTTTTGCAAATGTCTCGTGATTGCATGGTTAATTAGCTTCTTTATGTACCTGTTAATCATCACATTGTATTGTTTGATTTTTTTGTAAATTATCTATTCATTTCTTTTTTCTTTTATCTCGTTTAAAGATAATTTTTTCTTAGCTAGTGGTATCTTTTCCAGTTATGGACATGATAAAATTTTTGATGGAAATGGTTAGACTAGATACTAACAGTGAAGAAAAGAAAAATTATAGAGAAATTGCTGATTTGATAGTAAAGAAAGCTAAAGAATTAGGATTAAAACCGTTAGTAATAGATGCAAAAGCGCCTGATGGTAAACCAAGACCGAATATTCTAATTAGACTTCCTGGTAAAAAAGGAAAGAGAATTGTTTTAATAACTCATTTTGATGTTGTCCCGGCAGGAGAGGGATGGAGTTTTGATCCATTTAAACCATTTGTAAAAGATGGAAAAGTATTTGGAAGAGGAGCGAGTGATAATAAGGGGGCAATAGCTTCTGCATTGAAAGCTTTTGAAGATTTGATAAAAGAAACAAAGGAAGATGAGAGAAATGATTTGATTTTAGCAATTACATGTGATGAAGAAGTTGGAGGTGAATATGGAGTAAAGTATATAGCAAAAGATATTGAAAAGTTGAAACCTGATTTAATATGGATTATAGATGCAGCATCTGAATATATTTCATTAGGTGCTTCTGGTGTTATAGCTTTGAAAGTAATTGTAAAGGGAAAACAATGCCATGCGGGTTATCCTTACAAAGGAGATAATGCATTGCATAAAGCTGCAAGATTAATAGTTGAATTAGAAAAATATGGGAAGAAATTAGAGAAGAAAGAGAAATCCCCTTTAAAAGCTTATGAGCATTATGATAGAGTCCCTGGAAGATTGAATGTTACTGTTATAAAAGGTGGAGTAAAATCTAATGTTATTCCTGAAAAAGTTGAATTTATACTTGATAGAAGGGTTCCTCCAGGGAAAGATACTGAGAAAGCATATAAAGAATTAATAAAATTCATAAAGAAAAAGGAAAAGAATGTAGAATTTGAGTTAATGGCAAAAGTAAGCTCTTATTATACTGATGAGAAGATACCAATTGTCAAGAGGTTTATAAAAGTTGTAGGGAAGAAATATAATTTAAGGATATGTGGAGAGCTTGGTGGAAACGATGGCTATATCTTTGCTAATAAATTCCCAGTTATATGCTTTGGAAATATAGGAGAAGATAATAATATTCATGGAAAAGATGAGTTTGTGAGGATTAGTGATTTAGAGAAGTTAAGAGATGCAATTAAGAGAGTAGCATTGGAATTATAATCAGCAGTAGCCCATACTTCCTTTTGTTGAATTTTCTTCTAACATAACATTACATTCTTCTGGAGGTTCTAAAAATGCTTTGCATATTGCATCTTTAAATGCGTTTGGTGTTCTTTCACCTTGATATAATTCTCCATTAATAAATAACATTGGGCTTGCATATGCATTATACTCTTTGTTTAATTGAACTTCTTTTTCCAGTAATTCAAATGCTTTTTCATTAAAACATTCTTCTATTTTTGTTGTATTTATTCCCAATTCATCTGCAACTTCTTTCCAACAAGTTTCTACATTTTCTACATTGCATTTTTTGTTAATTTTTACAATATAATCCATTAGAATATCTTTATGATATTTTTGAATACATAACTCTCTTACATCTTCTTTCAACTCATTTGCTCCATGCATAGAGCAATATTTCTCTTCTTCATCTAAGCAATACTCTTCCCAAGAAGCTCCTAGTCTAGAAGCATAATTTGAATAAATTACATAATGAACTTCAAAGTTTATTTTATCTTTTAGTAATTTTATTACAGGCTCTATTGCGTTCTCTGCCTGATTTCCGAAAGGGCAAAAAGACATTACAAATAAAGTCACATTTGGTTTTTCAGATTTTGGAGGATTATACTCTACCTCTTCTTTTTCTCCAAACAATTTAGATAAGTTTATAGAAGTATCAATAACGCAGGGAATTGAAAATGACGGAAATATGAATCTTCCATCTTTTGTAGCCATTATATTGAAAAATTGTCCTTTATATTTTACTGTGATATTTAATAAACCATGCTCTAATTTATACGAAACATATGATGGTTTTTCCCCACTTCTTATTATCTGATTTAAATAATTTACAACAGATTTAGCTATTTCCTCATAATTTGCTTGTTTTTCAGGTTTTTCATTGAGAAGAATTATAGAAAAAGCCGAATTTGTTAATATAACAATAAATAATGCTAAAAAAATGACTTTCTGAAAACCTAATGTTTTACTCATAATTAACACTATTTTATCCTTTTTCTCCTATATATGCTTTTAGAACCAACCCTTCTTCCAGAACACATATGCAAATATCCCTGAAATCAAGAATGTAATAATCATTAAGATATAGAATGCATAAGGATGCCATTGAATAGGTAACTTAATATTCATTCCATAAATGCTTGAAATTATTGTTGGAATTGACATTATTATAGTCAATGATGTTAAAAATTTCATAATCATGTTTAGATTATTTGAAATTATAGATGCATATGCATCTAATGTTCCACTCAAAATTTCGCTAAATACCTTTACATTTTCTGATAATTCTGCATTATCTATTAATATATCTTCTAAGATATCTAAATCTTGCTCCTTAAGTCTGAAAAATTTTCCACTAATTATCTTCTCGAAAACCTTTGCATTTCCATTTATTGCTACGTTAAAATAAATAAGTGTTTTTTGAAGTTTTAATGCCTTTATTACTTCTTCATTGCTAAAAGATTTTGTTAGCATATTTTCCAATTCAGTTATCTCATTTTTTATCTCCTCTAGATAATAAGAATAGTAATTTATTGTTCTTTCTAAAATTTGAAGCAAAAATCTCACTTTCTTTGTAGTATAGAAGCCTTTTACTATACCATTGTGAAAATCTTCTAAAATATCAACTTCTTTCCTCGAAACAGTTATTATATATTTTTTTGTGATAATTATACCTATTGGTATTGTAGTTATTTCAAATCTTTTTCCATTAAATTCCATTATTGGTGCTCTTATGATGACTAAAACATAATTTCTACCTTTTTCTATCCTAGGCCTTTCATTGATATCCAGAGGAGTTATTAAAACAATTCTTGGAACTCCAGTTTCCTTAGAAATTCTTCTTATCTCATTTGGAGAAGGGTTTAGAAGATCTATCCAAGCACCGGACTTTAAGCTACTTAAATTTAGAAGTCTCCTGTCTTTTATTGTCTTTATCTTTATACGTATCATTATCCATTTTCGTGGATATGCAAATTAAGTTTCCCGAATATATTTAAGCTTTTTAAATTGAATTGAATAGTAAAATTTAGAATAGGTTTATTCTTTTCTCTAATAAGTTCGATGGACGATAAGATATGTAACATTCCTTATATC
>CAYMVK010000023.1:5311-7628 GCA_964394105.1 Candidatus Woesearchaeota archaeon
TTATATCAACAAAATATATTCTAATGTCAAAGATGTTGATGAAAGTTCTTTAATAAATCTTTATAATGATATTTTGGAATCAAATTGCATAATACTATTGGGTTCTGGGAGATCTCTATATGCAGCTAGTATTCCTTTAAGTCAATTATCTATAACGACTGGAAAAATAGTATTTTCTTCTGATGATTTAGGATTTCCAGAAAGTCTAGTAAAAGAGTTTATGAAGAATTTAGAAGAGAAATTTGGAAATGTTTGTGTAATAGTAAATTCTGGAAGTGGTGAGTCTATTGATCCTAAAATTACTCTTAATGAAATAGCAAATTATATTGAAGAAAATAAATCAAATAAGATAAAAATCAATGTTGTAACTTCAAATCTATATTCTACAATAGGAAAAATTGGTCAAAAATATGGTAATATTATTGAATTGAAAGGAAGAGAGAAATTACCTCAATGGGATTATAAATCTCAAGGTATAATGGGAGATGTTTATGAATTAGGTAGCGCATATATTTTGCAAGCAATAATAAATGCAGTTTACTTTAAGGATGAGAATAAAATATTTGATTACATTGATAACGAACTTCCTTTTATAGGAAGTAAAATAGATGAGTATATTTGCTTATTGGAAGATATAGTAAATATTTTAGAAAAAAGGTGTAATGTTTTTGGATCTGCAAGAGGTACAGGAGAAAAAGTAGTTGATATGACATTGATAAGATTGCATCATGTAAAAAGTGTCTTAGGAGATGGAGTGTATAAAGCAAGAGGGATAAATACACCTAGACCAAGAAAAGGAGATCTACAAATTTCTGTATCTTTTTCTGGGGAAACTAAGGTTGTTATAGAGTGGGTAAGAACTTTTAAAGAATTAGAGGGATATCAATTCTCTATTTCGTCAAATCCGAATTCAAAAATAATAAAATTATCTGATTTTAAGATAATATTAAGGGAAAAGGAAGACTCTATGCCAAGGAAATTTTATATAAGGGCTGCATTTGTTTTGAGCCCAATACCTCTCCTTCTTATTGATAAATTAAATAAAAAAGGATTAAATCTTCCAGAGCATTTGATAAGATATCTTTACCATTCTGTTATAGAGTAAGTTATTTTTATTTCCTAATATAAATAAAATTTATAAGTTTAATCTACGATATTTTACTAAAAAGCCGAGGGATGAAGTTAAGGAATATAATAAGTGCCAAAGACTTTAACAAAGATTTCTTAGATGATATCTTTTCAAAAGCAAGTAAGATTAAGGAAAATCCAGGAAAATATTGTAATTGTTTGATTAACAAGATAATTGCTCTTTTATTTTTTGAACCTTCTACAAGAACTTATGAAAGTTTTTATAGAGCTGCAAAGAATTTAGGTATGGATATTATTGGGTTTAGAAAAAGTTATGGTACTTCTTTGGAAAAAGGAGAAAGCTTATATGATACTATAAAAATGTATGAAGGTTATGGTGTTGATTTGATTGTCTTAAGGCATTATTCTGCAGGTGCAGCTAAATATATTTCTGAAATAACAGAAATTCCTATAATAAATGGGGGAGACAATGGTAGAGAACATCCTACTCAAGCTTTGTTAGATGCGTTTACTATTTATGAAAAATTTGGTAAATTGAATGATCTAAAGATAGGTTTTATGGGAGATTTGAAATATGGGAGAACTGTACCATCTCTCGTATATCTTTTATCTAATTTTAATAATGAGTTTTATTTCATAGCGCCTGATCTAGTTCAAATAAGAAAAGAAATTGAGTTTTATATTGAAGACAAGAATATTTACTATGAAAAGATAACTGATATGAATAAAGTCAAGGATGTTGTTAAAGAACTAGATGTTTTATATGTTACTAGGATTCAAAAAGAAAGGATTCCTGATCCAATGGAATATGAAAAGATAAAAGGTAGCTATAGAGTTGATTTGAATCTGATTTCTAATGTAAAAGAAGATTTTATAATTTTACATCCTTTACCAAGAGTAGATGAAATCAGTCCCGAAGTAGATAAAACAAAACATGCTTATTATTTTGAGCAAGCAAAAAATGGATTATTTGTAAGGATGGCACTAATTTATTATATATTAAAAAATGGGTAAGAAAGATAAATTATTGGTATCAAAAATAGAGAGAGGGACGGTTATAGATCATCTTCCTGTTGGTTTGGGATATAAAATAATAAGAATGTTTAAGGACTTGGACAAAGTTAGAAGTGTAGTTGCTTCTAATGTAGAAAGTACGAAATATGGAAGAAAGGATATAGTAAAAATAGAAAATAGATTTTTAACAGAAGAAGAAATAAATAAAATAAGG
>CAYMVK010000024.1:0-7460 GCA_964394105.1 Candidatus Woesearchaeota archaeon
AAAATTTGTTATTATATATCCAAGTATAAATGAGATAAAAGATATTATAAAAAGGGGTCCACAAATTACTCATCCTAAAGACTTAGGATATATTTTAACAAAAATTTGTTTAAAAGATAATGCAAAAATATTAGAAATAGGTACGGGTTGTGGTTATTCTACAATCTTCTTTGGTATAATAGCAAAAAATGGTAAAGTAGTTTCCTATGAACATAGAAAAGATTTTTATGAATTAGCAAAGAAAAATATAGAAACTATAGAGGATGTTATCGGCTTTAAATTAAATGTAGTATTAAAGAAAGAAAAATTCGACAAAAATACCAAATTAAAAGAATATTTTGATTTTGTATTTATTGATATACCAAATCCGGAAGAAATCTTAAAAAATATATCAAAAAATGTAAAAAATGGTGGTTTAGTTTGATTATATCTCCCAAATACTACCCAAATAATAAAATTATTCAATAAATTGCAAGAAAATACATATATTGATGAAATTGTTAGAATTGTTAAAGAAGAGTGGATTATAGATAAAAATATATTGAGACCAAAGAATATTCAGTTATACCATACTGCCTTCATGGTGTTTCTAAGGAAGTTTTAGAAATCAGTTCGCTCCAACCTCATCATTTATCAGAGCTTAAGATCGTCATCACTAACTGAGTAGGAAGTATATGAGATATAATAAAGCTATTGTGATAGGAAGCAGTCCTTCTCTACCTTTTATTCGGGCAAATTCTTTTTTTGTTATGTCAGATGGAAAAACTTTTATTTTATAAGTGTAATTTAATAAAGAACAGTTTTTATCTGTAGAATTTACATATATGTCTAATTCATCAAAAACAGTTCTTGGATAAATCAAGATAAGAGGAGATATATCAGAATATGCACCCAAAGATACATCTATACTTTCAATAGCCTCCGAAGAGTATACTTTATCTCCTATGTAGATTACTAATACGGCTAAACTTTCGTCCGTAGGTTTTATTACCATAGAAAAATTAAGTGTTGTTTCTCCTCTATTCTTAACATTAAATACTATTGGAGTTGAAGAAGTAGTTGTAAAGAAAACTTCATATGGTATATCAAAGTAATAGGGCCCATCAACAGTAATAGAGTATTGAGAAGATATATTATCAAGATAGTATTCTGATTTATTGTAAAAAAGATTTATATCAATACCTATGGTTTTCTTATAGTCTGCACATTCAAATTCTTTTGAATTAAACACAATAGGTGATAAGTACCCGGGTAAAACATAAGAAGGATAAGAGTATAAAGACAAATCTGATGTATTAACACTAATTTTGGTCTTATCTTGATCAATAACACCAATTAAATTACCTACATTGCCTAAGTATATTAACACTTGACCTTGATTAAAGACATATATATTCTTTGTACTCAATTCCGAAAAAAACACAATTGCTTCTAAAATAATAGTATAACATAAAGATGTTGCTAAAAATAGTAAAATTAATAGAAAAATTACAGAATATCTCTTAATGAGTTTAATAAGCATTTTAATGATTTCTGTATTATATTTTAAGAAATAAAAACAAATACTATAAAGTTAAAACTTACATGAATCAAAATGTATTTTTACTTATAACAAGCCGGGGTGGCCGAGTGGTCCAAGGCGGGGGCCTGGAGAGCCCCTGGGGCTTATGCCCCGCAGGGGTTCAAATCCCCTCCCCGGCACTTATACATATCATATTTCTTATACCATAACGCTGCTTTTTGAAAATATGCTACAAATTCAGTAGCAACTCATAATAAACTTATTAAGTTCACTCTAGACAGCTAACAGAAACTATATAATACTTTATTCCTAAACATTTATTTTAAAAGACTGTTAGGTAAAGAATTATAATGATGTATGAAAAACATTATCTTACACTTCATATTGACATACCACAAGGAGTTGACGTTTCTATATCTGAAGATGGAATGATATTAGTAAAAGGTCCAAAAGGGGAGTTGAAAAGAATTTTTTCATATCCCAACATTTACATTTATAAAAAAGATAATAAAATAATTCTTTCTTCTCTATATCCATCAAAAAGGACAAAAAGAATGTTAAAAACTTTTTATAGTCACATAAAGAATATGATAAAAGGTGTAACCGAAGGTTATGAATATAGATTAAAAATTGTATATGTCCATTTTCCAATGAAAGTAAAAGTAGATAGAGATAAAGTCATCATAGAAAATTTTATAGGAGAAAAGAAACCGAGAATTGCCAAAATATTAGAAGGGGTAAAAGTAAAAATAGAAGGTGATGAAATTATTGTAGAAGGGATAGATAAAGAGAAGGTTGGTCAAACTGCTGCAAATATAGAGCAAGCTACTAGATTAAGCGAAAAGGATAGAAGAAAATTTCAAGACGGAATATATATCATTAAGAAAGCAGAAAAATGGTTGTTGAAAGAATAATAAAAAGATTGCTAAAAATAAGAAGGATATTAAAAAGAAGGAAACCAGACTTTATTAGAAAAGATTCTTGGAAGTTTAAGAGATTGAATGAATCTTGGAGAAAACCAAAGGGAAAAAAATCAAGAGTTAGAAGAAAAGAAAAGGGTATGATAAAAATGCCCGATACAGGATATAGATCACCAAGGAAGGTAAGAGGTTTACATCCATCGGGATATAAAGAAGTATTGGTTTATAACTTGAAAGATTTAGATAAAGTAGATCCAAGTAAAGAAGCAATAAGAATTGCTCATACCGTTGGAAAGAGGAAAAGAATTTTAATACAAAAAAAGGCTGAAGAAAAAGGTATCAAAGTATTAAATCCTATAAAAATAGAAGAAAAATGAAAGTTAATTTGCAAAAAAGATTGGCTGCAAAAATACTAAAAGTTGGAGAGAAGAAAATATGGATAGATCCAAGTAAATTAAAAGAAGTTGCGGATGCTATAACAAAAGAAGATATAAGAGAACTTATAGAAAGAGGAATAATCAGGAAAAAGACTGAAATTGGTCAATGCAGGAAAAAAGCAAGAATTTTACATGAAAAGAGGAAGAAAGGGAGGAGAAGAGGACCTGGGAGAAGAAAAGGTAAGAAAACTGCAAGAACGGGTAAAAAAGAGATGTGGATAAATAAAGTAAGGGCTCAAAGAAAATTTTTGAAGAAATTGAAAGGAAAAATTAGTACAAGTATTTATAGAAAATTATACAGAATGATTAAAGGAGGATTTTTCAGAGACATTGCACATTTGAAATTACATTTGAAGAAAATTACAGGTAAAGAGTAAAATGGCAACAAAACCTACCTACTCTGTCAAGTTTAGAAGACGCAGAGAAGGAAAAACTAATTATAGAAAGAGAATAAAATTGCTTCTCTCTGAAAAACCTAGACTTGTAGTAAGAAAGAGTAATAGATATATAGTAGCACAAATTGCAAAATTTGATCCAAAAGGTGATCGAATAGAAGTCTGTGCTTGGTCCCGCGAGTTAAATAAATTTGGTTGGCCATTTCCCTCTTTTAAGAACTTGCCTGCTGCTTATCTTACTGGATATTTGGTTGGAAAAAGAGCAATTAAAAAAGGTATAAAAGAGGCAATATTAGATATAGGTCTTTACCCTAGCACTAAAGGTTCTAGATTATATGCAGTTCTAAAAGGCGCTTTAGATGCTGGCTTAAGAATACCTTGTTCTTCTAATATTTTACCAAGTGAAGAAAGAATATTTGGTAAACATATAGAAGAATTTCTTAAAATTGTAAAAGATTCGAAAGATAAGTATAAAAACCAGTTCAATTCTTACTTTAGAAATAAGGTTGACAAATTAAATATAGAAGAAATTGTTAGAAAAGTAAAATCCAATATAGACGAAAATGCCTAAACTACCCCCTCTCGATATAGAAAATTGGAAACCAAAAACTAGATTAGGTAAGCTCGTAAAAGAAGGTAAAATAAAAACTATAGATGAAATTCTAGATAAAGGATTAAAAATCATGGAACCAGAAATTGTAGATGTATTATTACCAGATTTAGAATATGAATTGCTTCTAATAGGACAGAGAAAAGGCAAATTTGGTGGAGGTAAAAGAACCCCCTATAAAACGACTCATAGAAAGACTGCAGAAGGTCCGAGATTATCTTTTTCCATAATAGTCGTCATAGGTAACAAAAACGGTTATATCGGAATTGGAAAGGGGAAAGCTTCTGAAAAATTACCTGCTTTAGAAAAAGCATTAAAAAATGCAAGAAAAAATATATTTAAGATAAAAAGAGGTTGTGGTTCTTGGGAATGTGGTTGTGGTGAGCCCCATTCTATTCCGTTTGCTATAGAGGGAAAATGTGGAAGTGTAAGAGTAAAACTTATGCCTGCTCCAAAGGGTTTGGGATTGGCGGCTCATGATGAAATAAAGAAGATTTTAAGATTAGCTGGTATAAAGGATGTATGGTGCAAAACATTTGGACAAACAAGAACACGTGTAAATTTAATTTATGCTACAATAGGTGCATTAAAAAAATTATCTAATACTTACATACCAGAAGAGTTCTATAAGAAAGCAGGGATTATTGAAGGTTCAATTAAAACAGAATAAAAATGACAGAAAAACCGATTTGTGTCATAAGAATACATGGAAGAGTAGATGTAAAACCGAAATTAAGAGATACCCTAGACAAATTAAGATTACGCAGAAAATTTGTATGCGTTGTTTTGCCTAATAAAAAAGAGATAGTTAACATGGTAAAAAAAGTCGAATATTATGTTACATGGGGAGAAATAGATAAAGATACTTTTAAAAAGTTATTAAAAAAGAGGGGAAGATTAACAGGAAATAAAAGAATTAACGAAGAATTCATAAAAAAGAATAATTTCAAGAGTTTTGATGAGATGGCTGATTATATATATGAAGATCCATTAAGAAGGTTAAAGGAGTTAGGAATCAAACCCTTTTTTAGATTAAGGCCACCAAGAGGGGGTTTCGAAAGAGGAGGTATAAAGAAACATTTTAAGGAGGGAGGGGCCCTTGGATATAGAGGAGAGAAAATAAATGAATTAATAGAAAAAATGTTATAAGATGGTCGTCAAAAGAAGAAAGAAAATAAGGAAAAAAAGAGGTCGTCTTAGAGGAGATTCTGGAAAAACAGGACAGCATAGAAGAGGGGCTGGGAATAGAGGGGGTAGAGGAAGGGCTGGAGTAGGAAAAAAAGGGACGGAACATAAAAAGTTTAAATACCTATATGACCTCGGAAAGAGAGGTTTTACTCCTCCTTTAGCAGTTAGAAGAGTGATTAATGCAATAAATATAGATCAATTAAATAATTTAATAGATAAAGTCAAAGAAGATTTAGAAAAAGATGAGAAAGGAAGGTACATAATAGATCTTAATCAATTCGGTTACAATAAATTATTAGGTAGAGGTTCGCCAAAATATAAAATTCATGTAATCGTAAAATATTGTTCTAAAACCGCAGAAAATAAGCTAAAAAATATGGGAAGTATTGTAGAATTAAGATGAGTTTCAAAGAGGCTATAAGAGAGGTCTTAAAATATATACCTATTATAAAATCACCAGAACGTCCCTTAAGTTTTAAGGAAAGATTACTCTGGACATTTTTAATAATATGTGTTTATTATCTACTTACAATAACACCATTATTCGGCCTATCCAAGAGTTATATTCAGACTCATTATTTCTTTGCATCTCTATTAGCAGCTAGTGTGGGTTCTATTATCACACTAGGTATAGGTCCTATCATTACTGGGCATATTATTCTTGAAATATTAGTAGCAGGTAGGACAATTCCTCTTAATTTACGAAATCCTGAAGATAGGAGAATATTTGAGGGTCTGGCAAAAATATTTGCAATTATCTTCATATTAATCGAAAATTTTCCTTGGGCTTTCTTCACATTCCCTGTAGAAGCAAATTATCCAGAAATGCTAGTAAGACTAATAATGTATATTCAACTTGTAATAGGAGGTTTGATACTCTTATATTTGGATGAAATATGTACAAAGTGGGGCATAGGTTCAGGCATTTCTCTATTTATAGCGGCTGGTGTTAGCAAAACATTATTCATAAGAGCTTTCAATGTAATTTCAGATCCGTCAGGTGTACCAGTAGGCGCTGTGCCTCGTATAATCTATTTCTTGGCAAAAGCAGATTTTAATTCTATTGTTTGGCCTTTGTTCTCTATAATTGCTACATTGTTTATTTTAGTTTTATCTACTTATCTGCAGGCAGTCAGAATAGAGCTGCCTTTCCATCTTGGAAGAGTAGGTGGAAGACCTATAAGATGGCCAATATCTCTTCTCTATACGAGTAATATCCCAGTTATATTCACTGCAGCTACTATAGGTACTATCCAGATGATGGCAACAGTACTTTCTCGGGCAGGTATTTCTATATTTGGAGTTGTTGAAACAGTTTGTGAATATGGAAGATGTTATCCTGTGCCAAAATCCGGTCTGGTAAAATTGCTTAATCCACCAACAATTCAACAAATTTATTTTAAAATTTTAGGTCATACATTAACATATTACGATATACTATCAATTCTATTTTATTTATTTGTATTTATTGTATTCTCAGCAATATTCTCCTATGTATGGATATACTCGGCAGGTCAAGATCCAACTAGTGTTGCAGAACAGTTATTAGCATCTGGTATTAACCTACCTGGGTTTAGAGCGGATAAAAGAATTCTAGAAAGAGTATTAAGTAGATATATAATCCCAACAACAATTTTAGGTGGAATATTGGTAGGTATATTAGCATCTTTAGCTGATATAATGGGCGCACTAGCAAGAGGTACTAGCATATTACTTGCGGTTATGATTTTAAATAATTTTTATGAAAGATTAATAAAACAACATATTCATGAAATTCCTATCATAAAACAATTTATAAAAGTAGAACAAAAATGATAGTAAATCTATACGGCCTAGGAATTGTAATAATATTTCTTGCATACACAATGATAATATCAAAACTTGGAGATTTCTTCATAAATCGTGATGCAAAATTCAGAAAATATCAAGAGGAAATTAAGAAGATCCTAAAGAAACTAAAAGATAAAAAAACAATAGAATATTTAGATGATGACAGAATATTAAAGATGTATAGCTACGTTATGAAAAAATCTTTTATATATAAGACATTATTAAGTATGATACTTATTTTACCTGTTTTTTTATATGTTAACGAGTTTTTGAAGAGAAAGGGAATTAAGTATATATTCTATTTTGGAGAAAATTATTTTATAAAGGGATTGGGGTTTGTAGCAACTTTTTTTATATTAGCATTAGTTCTAAATGGTCTAATAACTCTTTTTAAGAAAGTATCAAAAAGATAGAATTATCCAATAATACATTTATAGGAGTAATTTCATTTCCATTGAGTATAATGGGGAAAAAAAGAATCATATATTATCGAACTCCTGGAGGACGTACGAAAATAAGAATAGAGAGGGCATTGCCAGGTAAGCCAAAATGTGCTAT
>CAYMVK010000025.1:0-7076 GCA_964394105.1 Candidatus Woesearchaeota archaeon
GTTCTTTTTAGTCCTTCTTCTAGACTGAAGCGGGGTTCCCATCCTAGTAATTGCTTTGCCCTTGTTATGTCCAGTGCTCTACTAACTACGCCTACTGGTTTTGATGTGTCGAATACTATTTTCTTTGGCCGCCATCTCATTATTTCAAATATTTTTTCGGCGACCTGCTTTATTTTATATCTTTTTCCTGTACCAAGGTTTATCGGCGTTCCATCCTCTATTTTCTCTCCAGCTAACAACATTCCTTCAACTATATCTTCAACATACGTGAAGTCCCTTTCCTGCTCTCCGGTTCCCCAAATTACATATGGATCCATTCTTTCATATGCTTTGTATATCAATGCTATTATAGCATGGGTTTCATTTTCTCTTGGTCCATAGACTGTCACAAATCTTACGCTACATCCCTTTAATCCATATTGCTTTATGAACGCTATTAGTTGGACTTCCCCCATTAGTTTAGCCCAACCATACTCTATGTCTGCGCTTAGATAGTCATCTAGTTTAAATGGGTCAGCATCTTCTTCTTTAAGCAGATAATCTGAGGCTACATGCCTTTGTAGTTTGGGCGGATACACGCAGGCACTACTTGCAAAAACTACTTTTTCTACCCCTGCTCTATAGCTTGCTTCGAATACATGATGATCTATTGCAAAATTTGAGCACACATCGGCCGGGTGCATGTGAATATATCCTCTACCACCATGTACTGCTGCCAAATGGAACACTATTTCATGGCCTTTGAATATCTCAAGTAACCGTTTTAGTTTAATATACTCCAAATCTTCTTTTATGAAGTTAATCTTCTCTAAGCTTTTTTCAAGGTTATTTAGTTTTCCGCTACTGAGATTATCTATTACGGTAACTTGTGATTTGAGATCAACTAGTTTATCTACTAGATGGCTACCTATGAAGCTTGCCCCTCCGGTTACTAGAACCTTTTTTCCTTCATAAAAATCTAAATTCATACTTACTCTCCTACCTGTGCTAATTTTTGTGTCTTTCATAGTATATTTTCATTTTAAAAGCCTTTTCTCTGATGAGATGTTTTTGTACTAATACTTTTAGTTTCTTTGCTCTCTTCTCTTCACAATCGATTAGATTATCCTTTTCATCAAAATCTCGATCGATATTGTATAACTCTATCAAGTTGCGTAGTTCATTTATAATGATTTTGTAAGAACCAAAGATGCAAGATACTACCTTTTTGTTGATGTTGTATTTTAGATTGATGAAGTCTGGTTCGGCGCTTTCAGAAAATATTGCCTTTTTTATTTTAGTTCCATTTAATATTGGTAGTAAGCTGCTGCCCATAAAAGTTGGTGGTTTTTTGATTTTTAATATGTTTAAAATTGTGGGTGGGATGTCTAAGAGTTGCACTTTTATGTTGATTTTTTGAGTTTTATCTAGACCAAATATTATTAGTGGGATGTGGATGACTTCGTTGTAGAGGATGTCGTATGCGTGGGCGAATCTTCCGTGTTCCATGAATGCGTGTCCGTGGTCTGCTGTAATTATGATGAGTGATTCATCTAAGAGTTTTTTGTCTTCTAGGTAGTGGATGAATTCGCTTATGCATTTGTCTGTGTATTTAACTTCGCTTTGGTATAGTTTTTTTAGAATTTTTAGTTCTTCTTCGTTGAGGTTGTTTGTATCTATTGTTAGGTTGAATTTGAGGGCTTCATAACGGGTTGAAAAGTTTGTGAGGTATTCTTCTGGTGGAATGTAGGGGTCATGTGGGTCCATATAGTGCATCCACAGGAAAAATTTTTCATTTTTGTTTTTTTCTACCCAGTTGATTACGTTTTCGTTTAGTTTTTTGCCTTCTAAATAGGGGATTTCGAGACCAGAGAATCGATAAAAAATTTTCTTTAGTAAACGTTGGATTTTGGCGCTTCTTCCTCCTCGTAGCATGGTCGATGCAATACTCAATAGTTTTCCTTTAAGGCCTTTGCTTTGTCTTTTGGTGATGAATGCTGACGGGCTTTTAATAGCGTCCATGAAGTCGTAGAATTCGTGAAAGCCTTTATTCCAGCCGAGTTTAGCTGATAGGAATGGGTTTGAATGAAAAGCCACTGTTTTATATCCATGTTTGCTGAGAACTTCTGCTAAGGTGATGTAGTTGGGTTTTAGGCGTAGGCCGCCGTGCATTAGGAAATAGGTTGAGGTTAGTATTGCTGGGAAGGACTGATTTGTCCCTGGGCCATTAGCGAAAGCCCTTGTGAAAATAACTGCATCTTTTGCGAGTTTATCTATGTTTGGGGTTAGGTTTTTTCCACTTATGCAACCTACGTGGTCAGCTCTAAGGCAGTCCACTGTAATCAATATTATGCGTTTAAACATTTTTTGTATCGCTTTTCAATATCTGTTTGAATAAAAGTTTCATCTTTAATCCTATTTTGTCTATGGATGCGTGCTTTAAAACGTATTTTCTTCCGTTTTCACCCATTTTCTTCCGAACGTTCGGATTGTTTTTCAGGTATATTATGGCTTTGGCTAGTGCTTTATGGTCTCCGGGTTTAACTACTATGCCTGATTTTGTTTCTGAAATGTATTTTCCTGGTGTTCCGTTTGAACAGCATATTATGGGTTTTGCAACGGCTTGGTATTCGAATAGTTTTGTGGATATTCCCATGTGGGGTTTTCCGTAGTCTCCTAGGGGCTGTAGGAGTATGTCTGCTTGGTTGAGTAGTTTTGCAACTTCTTCTCTGCTTAACAATTTATCCATTATGGTTACATTTTTTAGTTTTAGTTTTTTCACTTTTGTTTTTATGTAGTTTGCAAGTTCTCCTTTTCCTTGAATAATAAATTTAATTTTGTTATCTATTTTTTCTATTGTTTTTGCTGCCATGAGGACTTGATCGAAGTTGTATGCGGTTGAGAAAGCTCCACTATATAGGACTATGAACTTGTCTTTTCCTTGTCTGTTAGGGTTGGTTGGTTTAAATGTTTTTAGGTCTACTCCGCCGTAAATTACATGTATTTTGTCCTTATTTACACCGTATTTTTTTACAAGTGTTTCTATGTATCCTAGGCTTACGGGGGTTAGTGCTTTCACTTTGCTATAAAGGATTCTGGGCAACATGTGGATGAATTTGGAAAGTAGTGTGTCTTTTTTGAGTAGGTTTAGGTCGAATAGGTCTTCAACTGCTAGGTCGTCGACGTTGGAGACTATTGGGCATCTTTTTAGTTTGCTGTAGATTAGGGCTGGTATTATTGCGACTATGTCAGGGTTTGCGCACCAGATGATGTCTGTTTTTCCCACTATTGGTAGAGCGAATAGAGAGGAGATTATGAAGGTTAGGAATAGTAGTATTCTTTTGGTTAGTCCTTTGGATTCTAGTGGTAGGATAAATACTCTGATAATTTTAATTCCGTTTAGTTGTTCAATTTCTATGGGTTTCCATCTGTATTTTTTTGGTATTTTTCCGTGGGGGTAATGGGGGAATGCTGTTATTACTGTTATGTTGCATTTGTTTAGTTTTAGTCCTTTGGCTATGTTGTATGCGCGGGTTGCTGAGCCGCCTAAATCTGGGGGGAAGTATTGAGCGATTATAAGTACGTTCATTTTCTTTGTTTCTTTAAGATTTTGGGCAGGAGTTTTGCTCTGTAGTTGTCTAGGACTTCGTCTAGTTCTTCTTTTGTTACTTCAAGTTTTTCAAGAAGTTCGTTGAATATTGTTGGTCTTGGGATGCGGTCTGATAGGCATCTTTTTAGTGCTTCTTCTCTGGTGATTTGTCCTTCTCTGATTAGTTTGCTGTAGAATTCGTCGAATTCGTTGAATCCGACTAATCTGAGGTAGATGTAGTCTATTAGGGGGTACATCATGTCGTCTATTCTCCATGTGGCGGTGGTGTCGTCTGCTCCTTTCCAACCTATTTTGGTGATTGTGGTGAGTATTTGTTTTTCGTTCCAGTATATGTAGTCGTAGAAGCCGAGTGTGTCTACGTTGGACGGTTTTAGTATTGATTCGAAGAAGTAGACTAATGTGCCGTTTACGTAGCTTTTTATTACTGACCAGTGGTAGTGGTTTGGGTTTTTTAGGAATTCGTATGTGAATAGGATGACTAGTTTTATTCTGTCTGTTGTCGTGTAGTTTCCACGTTCATCGGGGAATATTCCCATGTAACCTGTTTTGAAGTGTTCTTGTTCAAAGGAGCAGTTTCCTATATTATTTCCTCCAATGACTAGTGGTATTCTATTTTTATGTGCGTATTTATAGATTTGTAGGTTCATTGTTTTATCTGCAGCGTTTAATGTGGGGACTATGGTGTTTATGGAGGGTTTTTTGAGCCATGCGTGAAACATGATCTTCAAGTTTTTCCAAGAGGTCTTTATATGTTTCTCATCTCTAATGTATACGTGGTCTACACCTAGAGATTTTGTGATAGCCTTAATATTGCGGTGTCCTTCTGGTGTTGTAAAACCGGAATCTACTGTGAGTGCTAGTGTTCTCATGTTATATTTCGTTACTATTTGGTGAAGTACGTATGCACTATCTCTTCCTCCACTTATAGCAACTATGCAATCATATTTTTCTCCTTTCCCACGGTATTTATCTAAAGTTTTCTTAAGTGCTTTCTCCCCAAATACTTTGATTGGTTCATAGTTTCGACAGTAGTTGCAGACGCCATTTTCATCAAACTCTATTCCTGGAAAGGTTTCTGGCAGTAAACATTTTGTGCATCTTCTTAAATTGGAAAGAAAATCATCAAAATCTATAACTGTGAGATTCATAGTCAGAACCTAACGCTTTTCTTTATGTTTTCCCAATTTTGTTTAAACCATTCATAGGTTTTCTTTAGGCCGGATTTAATGTCATTTTTTGGGTTATATTTTAGTATTTTTTTAGCTTTTTCTATTGATGCCCTACGTCTTGTAGACTTGTCCCAATCTCTCTTCGGTTTGTAGACGATTCCAGCCTTGTTTCCGGTTATTTCGTTAATCCAGTTTGCTAGGTCAATTATTTTTGTTTCGGTTTCAGAGGCGAGGTTGATGGCTTCGCCGATGGCTTCCTTTATTACTCCCATTCTTAGTGTTCCATCTACTATGTCTTCTACGTATGTGAAGTCTCTTGTTTCTTCACCGGTTCCAGTTATTGGTAGTGGTTTTCCGTGCATTGCCCACCAGATGAAGTTTGGTATTACGTTTCTGTATTTGCCGGGTACCTCTCCAGGACCGTAGACATTAAAATACCTAGCTATGGCTACAGGAAGTCCATAGTAATCGTGGAAGTAGTTGCAGTAGAGTTCTCCAACAAGCTTGTTGATTTGATATGGTGTATCTAGATGTAGTGATACGAAGTCTTCTCTTAGCGGTAGTGGTGCTTGACTTCCATATACGGAGCATCCCGATGATGCGAATACGAATCTCTCAACACCTGTAAGGTTTGCATATTCTAATGTTTTGAGCGTTCCAAGCCCGTTTACGAGTAGGTCTGTTTCTGGATGGTCTACGCTGTTTTGATTTGCGAAGTGTGCTGCTAAGTGGAATACGTAGTGAGGTTTGAAACTGAATGCTCTTTTCATTTTTTCATCATCTAGTATACTCCCATGTATGAAGTATATTTTTTGGTCGTCTGGAAGTAACCATTTGTGCCCTGAGGATAAGTCATCTATTACTATGATTTTTTCAGGTTCCGCTTTTAAAAGCGTTTTAACGAGGTTGCTGCCAATGCAACCAGCTCCACCAGTCACTAGAATTCTCTTACTCGTATAATGACTTAATATTTCCTCAAATTTCATAATTGTTCACTCCTTGAAGCCGTAAACTTTTTTAAACCATTCTATTGTCTTCGGTATTCCTTCTTCCGGCTTTACAGTCAATTTGAATCCTAAATCTCTCTTGGCTTTAGTTGAATCTGGGGTTTTAACTTTAGTTGTAAAAGGTTCAGATTCCTTATATGTTACCTTTGAATCATCTTTTCCCAGATATTTTAATATTAGGTCTGATATGTACTTGATTTCGTACTGTTCATCCCCGCCGAGGTTATAGACTTCTCCTGCTTTGAAGTTATCTACTATATTGCCAAGTGTTCTGCAAATGTCCTCTACGTATTCAAGTGTTCTTTTGTGACCCAAATACACCGTGTAGGGCTCGTCATGTAACGCCTTGTATATGAACTTGGGTATAAAACCTCTATAAGGAGTGTAGTGTTCACCTGGTCCGTATACGTTGAATAATCTTATCCTAACGGTTTCTGTACCGTACATTTTGGCGGAGTTTATTATTTGCATTTCATTAACCCATTTGGTCATGGCATAGTCATTAAGAAGATGTATGTGAATTTTTTCTGGTACGTCTTCCCTCATTACTCCCTCATAATCTCCATAAATTTCAGCGCTACTGAAAAATATCATTTTAAATTTCTTTCTTTCTTGCATTCTTATGATGTTTTTGGTTCCTACGGCGTTTGTCATCCAAAGGTTTTCGTAATAGTCTTCGCCGTTCCATCTTCCATATTCGGCTGCGGCGTGATAGACGTATTCGAAGTCGTGTTTTTCGAAAAGTCTTTCAACCTGTCTGAAAACACTCACATCGCATCTTATTGATTTAGGGTCTTCTGAGTGCCTTAAATCGCATAGCCATACGTCATGTCCTCTCTTTCTTAGTTCTTTAACTAGGTTGGAGCCTATGAATCCTAATCCGCCTGTTACTAGTATTTTAGCCATTTTCCCACCTCATTAAAATTTCAACTATTCTCAATCCTGCTCGGCCGTCTCCAAATGGGTTGTTCCAGTTGTGTTTTCTATTTAACATGAGTTTGACTTTTTCAACTATTTCAGTGGGGTTTGTTCCGGCGAGGATGTTTGCTCCTACTTCTATTGTTTCAGGTCTTTCCGTATTGTATCTTAGGGTTACGCATGGGACTTTGAGTATGCATGCTTCTTCTTGTATTCCGCCGGAATCTGTTAATATTAGTTTAGCTTTGCTTTCCAGTTGTAGAAAGCTTAGGTAATCAATGGGCTCTATCAGAGTTATACCCTTTGGATTTAAGTTAAATTCTTTTATCCGTTTTTTAGCTCTTGGATGTATTGGGTAAATTACTGGAAGGTCAAATTCTTCGTGGACACGTT
>CAYMVK010000026.1:0-1547 GCA_964394105.1 Candidatus Woesearchaeota archaeon
ATTTAGAAAAAGATATAAGAGAAAAAATACATAGTAGAAAAGGCAAATTTGAAAATACAAGGGATGTGTCAAATATATGTAAATTTATAGATGATTTTGAAAAAATTATTGGAAAAGTAAAACTCAGAAAAGAAGATAAAGAGTATATAAAAAATCGTATTAAAGAAATAAAATATACCCTCACCTTAATTTCACATGGATCGAATGAAGCTAAAGATAGTTCTTCTAAATGACCTATCTTTCCTATAGATCTTATACATTTTTGTAAATTGTTAAGTATATATTTTTCTATACAAGTTTAATATTCTATAGAAAAAATTTTATAAAATTCTGACAAAAAATAGTTTCTAAAATGTGTAGAGAAAAAGATAAATAATTTTATACGTATTTAAATATGAAAAAAGATAGAATATATATTACAGATCGAGCTTTAATAAATTTTGTCAGTTTATCGGCATATCTATTTCTTAGAAGACTATGTTTATATTCCATAGGAAATAGAGGAGAGAGGATTTATTTAAATAAACTCTCCTATATGTTTTTATCTGAACTCTATTTTCATGAATTTTATAGAATGCAAAAAGATAAGATTTTAGAATTGATAGAAAAATACTCAAAACAAGTTGGTCTTTTCAAAAATAGAGATGCTTTGTCTGAATCTTATTTACCAGATACAATTCTTCATAGAGATAAAGAAATTGAAGAATTAATACGATATTTAATTCCTTTGATAAGAGGAGAAAGAGCACCTAATATTATGATATTTGGTAAGCCCGGAACTGGAAAAACATTAACTATAAAATACGTATTAAGAGAATTAGAAAAATATGCTAAAGAGAAGTTTAAATACATTTATATAAATGTAAGAGTAAAGAGAGTTGCAGACACCGAGTATCGTATTTTAGCATTTATCATTAGAAAATTAGGTACAAATGTTCCTTATACTGGTTTGTCTTTAACAAGACTTTCTGAAATGTTACTTGAAAAGTTTGAAAAAATACCAGGGAGTTATGTCATTGTTTTAGATGAAATAGATGAATTTATTAAAAGAAGAAATAAAGATGCATTGAGTAATTTAGTTATGTTACTAAATGAAGTTTCTTCTTCAAGAGTTTGTGTGATTGGTATATCTAACGATTTATTCTTCACTAGAGAATTAGATTCAAAGATCAAAGCATTTTTTAATATAGAACTCTATTTCAAGCCATACGATGCTAATCAACTTTATGATATTCTTAAGCAAAGAGCTGAATTAGCATTTGTTCCAGGAGTAATTTCAGAAGATATATTAAGAAAGATAGCTGCTATAGCGGCAAGGAATGATGGTGATGCTAGAGAGGCTATTTCTTTGCTGAGGACAGCAGGAGAAATTGCAGAAAGAAAAGGTAAAAATAAGATAACTATAGAAGATGTAGATGAAGCAGCTGTCGAATTAGAAGAGAAAAGATTAGTTTTTATTATAAATTCATTACCAGAACATTCTAAAATTTTATTAAAAGCAATTTTACTTGTTTTAAAGAACAAAAAAATTGCATATACTGGAGAAG
>CAYMVK010000026.1:1557-6962 GCA_964394105.1 Candidatus Woesearchaeota archaeon
ATATAAAGCCTTATGTGATATTTTAGGATACACTCCTTTAACTCAAAGAAGAATTTCTGATTTAGTAGGAGAATTAGATATGTTAGGAATAATTAACGCAACTGTAATAAGCAGAGGAAAATATGGAAGAACTAGAGAAATTAGAATAGATCATGACGATGGAACTATAGAGAAAATATCTCAAATTCTTAATAACTCTTTAAATTTAACAGACACTCTTCTTTAAAAATAAGTCTTACTTTATTCTCATATATTAAAGAAACATTAAAGTATGTATAAAAATGAATGAAATAATAGAAAGATTCTTACAAAAAGGGTATTTACTAAGTCCTGAGTTATATCACTATAAAAGAGAACTACTTTGTGAAATTGCAGAAATAATTCAACCATCTAAGACGTTAAAAATATTAAATAAAGAAATAGTCGAGAAATTAATTGGTAAAAAAGAAAAAGAATATGGTCAATTGCAGATTATAAAAGAATATAAACCGAAGTTGTACAAATCATTTACTAAGCCAGAAGCTTGGCACAGTTTATTTTTGAGCAAATATAATAAATTAAAAGAAATTTTAATGAAGAAACTTCCCAAAGCAGTTTCTATAAAACAAGCAAGTAGAAAAATAAATCAAGAAGTAGAGATAATAGGTATGGTGTTTGATTATAGAAAGACAAGTAGTGGAAATTTTCTGTTAGTTCTAGACGATCCTACTGGCAAGATTAATGTAATTGTTCCTAAAGGAAAAGGAGAATTTTTTAATCTTATCACTTATGATGAAGTAATAGGAGTTATAGGTACAGTTAAATCAAAAGAAACTATCATCGCAAAAGAAATAATATTTCCTGACGTCCCATACCAACAAACGAAACCTATTTTTGAAGAAGACGTATATGTGGCTTTTGTAGGAGATACTCATGTAGGTTCTACATATTTTCTTCCAAGGTTAACAAAGAGATTTATAGATTGGGTGAATGGGCGAATTGGAAATGAAAAACAGAAAGAAATTGCAGAGAAATTAAAATACATTTTTGTACTTGGCGATATAGTAGATGGAGTAGGAGTATTTCCTGAACAAGAGAAAGAATTGGAAATAAGAGATATTTATAAGCAATACGAAGTTTTTTCTGAATTTTTCAATAGTTTAAGAGAAGATATTGTGAAAGTAATTATACCGGGTAATCACGATGGGTTAAGATTACAAGAGCCACAACCCCCATTTCCTGACGATTATAAAAAGATTTTAGAGAATAGCATAGAAAATGTATTAATTACTTCTAATCCTGCTTGGATATCTATAAAAAATGAGAATAAGGAATTAATATTCCTGTTATACCATGGATATGGATTTGATTATTATGTTCGCAATGTAGAATATTTAAAAAAATACAAATATGATAAAATGAGTCGTGTTCTTAGGTGGTTATTATTAAAAAGACATTTAGCGCCAAGTCATGGTGCAATTCCATTGGCACCATTGCTTAATGATTATATGGTTATTGATAAAGTACCTAATGTATTTGTTGGGGCCCATATTCATAAAACTGATGTCGGTGTTTATAAAGGAGTTCTTTTACTTACTACATCTTGTTTTCAAGGACCATCTGCATATCAAAAATTATTAGGACACAATCCAAGTCCTGGAGAAATATTACTTCTTAATTTGAAAAATATGAAATTGTTGAACATAAAATTATTATAAAATGGGTAAAGAAAATTGGTGTAAGTCATATATATCCAATTATTTTTTCTTTTTAATACAGATTAAAAAATTTAATAGACAAAAATGTCAGATCGAGAAGATAAAGAAAAAGGCATAAGAAAAATAAGATTGAGAGTAGCCGGATTATTTCAAGACGATATAGGCAAAGGAATAGCTAGATTGGATTCAAATGCTATGAGAAAGATAGGAGTTGCACCTGGTATGCCTATAATAATAGAAGGTGAAAGAAAAACTGTTGTTATTGCAGAAAAGGCATATCCTTCTGATGTAGGTTTAGATATAATAAGAATAGATGGTTTAACTAGGCATAATGCCGGGGCAGGTATGGGAGATTATGTTTTAGTATATAAGGCAGATGCAAAACCAGCAAAAAAAGTTGTTATAGCACCAGCGGAAGAAAATGTAAAGGTACAGATCCCTAGCCAGGTAATTAAGTCTGCTTTGATAAATAGGGCTTTGATGAAAGGAGATATTATTATGCTGAATCCGAGGAGGAGAAGGAGATACACAGAAAGAATAGAAGACTTTATTTTTAGTGTAATAGAGGATTTTGAATTTGCCGCTCCAATATTTGGGAGTACAAGGTTTAAAGTAGTTAATACAATACCAAAAGGCCCAGTTATTGTGACTGAAGATACATTTATAGAATTACTGCCAGAAGCAGTTCCAGAATTAAAAGAAAGAATTCCAGAAGTAACATATGATGATATAGGTGGTCTAAAACCACAAATACAATTAATTAGAGAAATTGTAGAACTTCCTCTTAAACATCCCGAATTATTTGAAAGATTAGGCATTGAGCCTCCAAAAGGAGTTTTACTTTATGGTCCTCCTGGTTGTGGTAAAACTTTATTAGCCAAAGCAGTCGCAAATGAGTCAGATGCCTACTTTATAAGTATAAATGGTCCGGAAATTATGAGCAAATGGGTTGGAGAGGCTGAAAAGAGATTAAGAGATGTTTTTGAGCAAGCAGAGAAAAATGCACCTGCTATTATTTTTATTGATGAAATAGATGCAATAGCACCAAAAAGAAGTGAAGTAATAGGTGAAGTAGAAAAGAGAGTAGTATCTCAACTTCTAAGCTTAATGGATGGTCTGAAATCAAGAGGAAGAGTAATTGTTTTGGCAGCAACAAATAGACCAGAGGATATTGATCCTGCTTTAAGAAGACCAGGTAGATTTGATAGAGAAATCTTTATCCCACCTCCAAATAGAGAAGGCAGGTTGGAAATTCTTAAAATACATACAAGAAACATGCCTTTAGATAAGGATGTAGATTTAGAAAAACTAGCAGATGTTACTCATGGTTATACAGGCGCTGATCTTGCTGCTTTATGTAAAGAAGCTGCTATGAATGCCATAAGAAGGATATTACCTTTAATTAAAGAAAAGGTAGAAGAAGGGGAAAGAATACCTGATGAAATATTACAAAAATTGAAAGTAACTATGACAGATTTTAAAGAAGCATTAAAAGTTGTGAAACCTTCTGCTATGAGAGAAATTTTGATAGAAGTACCTAAGGTAAAATGGGAAGATATAGGAGGATTACATGAAGTAAAACAAATATTGAAAGAGGCAGTAGAATGGCCTTTGAAATATCCAGGAGTATTTAGAAAGATGGGGATAAGACCTCCAAAAGGAGTTTTACTTTATGGTCCTCCTGGTTGTGGTAAAACTTTATTAGCCAAAGCAGTCGCAACAGAATCCGAAGCTAATTTTATTTCTGTTAAGGGACCAGAAATTATGAGCAAATGGGTTGGAGAATCGGAGAAGAAGATAAGAGAAATATTTAGGAAAGCAAAACTTGTAGCACCAACAATCATATTTTTTGATGAAATAGATGCAATAGCTCCGAGAAGAGGAACTGTTGTTAGCGAATCTGTTACCGATAAAGTAGTAGCGCAGTTATTGACAGAGATGGACGGTTTAGAAGAATTAAATGATGTTGTTGTAATAGCAGCTACAAATAGGCCTGATATATTAGATCCAGCACTCTTAAGACCAGGTAGATTTGATAAGTTAGTTTATGTTCCACCTCCAGATAAAGAAGCTAGGCTAGAGATATTAAAGATACATACAAGAAACATGCCTTTAGATAAGGATGTAGATTTAGAAAAACTAGCAGACTGGACTGAAGGTTATACAGGTGCAGATTTAGAAGCTTTGTGTAGAGAAGCAGCTTTAATAGCACTAAGGGAAGATATAAAAGCAAATGTTGTAAAGATGAGACACTTCAAGAAAGCTTTAGAGAAGGTAAAACCTTCATTACCAAAAGAATTGGAGAAAGAATATGAAGAGTTTAGAGAACAATTTGAGAAATCCAGAGGTATGGGTAAAGTAGAGAGGTTGTCTTACTTAGGATGAATTTATTATTCTTTTTAGTAGATATAAAAGATAGGTTAAAAAAATTAACAAATATATTCGATATAAAGATAAGAGATATATTTTCACGAATTAATACAAGTGATTTTTTTGTATGGACTTATACTATAGATACTTCTATAATAATTGTTAAAAAGAAAGTACATTTTCTATTAGGCTTAGAAGATAAGAAAAGAATAGATAAAAGAGAGGACAAAATTGTTAGGAGCAAGATTGAAAAGAAAAAAGAAAGTATAACAATAAATTATTGGTCTATATTGGGTCTTAGAATAGGAAAACGTGTTAGAAAAGTTTTTCCAGAGGATTTTATGAAGCAGAGAACTAAAATAGGTAGAAAAAGAATAGAATCTTATATAGAGTCTATTTTTAAAAGAATAAAAGAAATTTATAAAAAATTGGTTTTTCTTATCGATAAATATAAGGAAATCAATCTTACAGATATTATTAGAGACAAAAACAAAGATGAAAAGATTCTTTTCTTTTACTCTGCATTAGACATGGCGAATAATGGTAAGGTAGAGATTTATCAGAATAAACCTTTTGGAGATATCATCTTAAAAGCTATAAGATGAAAGAAAAATATAACATACCAGAATTATTAGAAGCAATTTTATTTATCTTTCCGAATGGTATCTCTTTAAATAAAATTGCAGAGATCTTAGATAAAAGATTTAATATTAAGATCAAAGAAGAAGATTTAGAGAAATATCTATATGAATTGAAGAATAAGAAAGACAATTCAATATACAAAGTAGAAAAACACTATGGTAAATGGAGGTTAACTTTAAAAGATGATTTACAAAAGAAATTTATTGAATTTATGGTACCAGAGCTACCTACGGCGCTTATAAATGTATTGGCTGTCATAGCATCAAAATATCCTATCAAACAGAGTGAATTGGTTGAATTATTTGGTAACAGGGTATATACATATGTAAAAAAATTGATGGAAATGGGTTTTATAAAAGCTAGAAAGACTGGTAAAACACTACTTCTTTATCCGACACCTTACTTTTTTAAGTATTTTGAGATCAAAGACAAAGAAAGAAATGTATAAAAATAGATTTTTGATTACTCTTAATAAGAGAAGATGGAACTAAAGAAACTTACAGAAGTTTTTGGATCCTATGTGTATACAGATAAGGGAATGTATGTTGGAGAAGTAGAGGATGTTATGATAAAATCAAATAAAATAACATCAATAAAAGTAAAATTAGCGCCAAAAACAACAAAAAAATACTTAGAATTATTAGGGAGAAGGATTAGAGGAGCTATAGTTGATATAAGCTTAATAAAGGCTATAGG
>CAYMVK010000027.1:0-5115 GCA_964394105.1 Candidatus Woesearchaeota archaeon
CTTTATAATCTAGACACATTTGAGTAGCTGGTTCAGAAATACTTTGAGCAGTTAGTATTCCAATCGCTTCTCCAGGTTCAAATCTCGACCTTATAAATTCTTCAAAGGTTTTTTCAATCAATCTTTTTTTCTCTTTCTCGCTTAACCTATACTTTTTGCTAACTTTTTCAATTTCTTCTTTCAAATATTCTGGCAATTGATCATAAATTTCTTGCAAGTCTTTCGACATCTATACCACCTCTCTCAATTTTGCTAGGGTCTAAACCATCTTCACCAGCCAAAAATTGAATTATTTTTCCAGAACTATCCCTAATTGTACCATCACACTCTACAACTAAATCTTGTAATGCACCAATTAACCTTCTTTCCATATAACCAGAATGTCTTGTCTTGACTGATTTGTCCATTAAACTTTCTCTTGAGTTCATTGCATCAAAGAAAAATTCAAACACGTTCAAACCATCTGCAAAACCTTTTCCAACAAATCCTTTGGCATGCAAACTAATTTCATCCATCTTAAAATGAGGAAATACTCTTCTCCAATATCCTCTTTCTATTCTTTCACCCATTATTCTTTCCTGTCCGATACAACCAGAAATTTGTACGATATTAACTAAACCTCCTCTTGCTCCTGATGCAGCCATTACAAATATTTCAGTATTTTCATTAATACTTTTAATGACCAAATCACCAATTTTACTAATCATCCTATTAATTTCTCTATTAATGAATTGTTCCAAACTCTCTTTTGGAGACCTTCCCAATAAAAGTTTTAGTTTCCCTTTTCTGTATTCATCAATCAATCTATTTACTTCTTTATTTCCCCTCTCAAGAATCTTTTTTATTTCATTTTTAACATTCTCTGGTAACCTATAATCAGCTATAGAAATTGAAAAACCTCGTAACGACAAATATGCAAGTGCCAAATTACTAATTTTTTCAATAAATTCTTTTGCATAGTATGGTCCAAACATTCTCTCAATTTTATCAATAATCTTGCCATTTTCACCAACACCGCTTTTATCAATAGCACCTTGAAGCAGTTTCCCATTCTTAATTACAATTTTACCTTCCTTTTCACCCTTTTCCTCTAATGCAGCTAATTTTCCTCTATACTCTAAGTTTAGCTCTTTCGGCAAAAATAAACTGAATATTTCTTTTCCAGTTAAGAATTTTTTCTTTGGTATTTCAATTTCTCTATCAATCATCCTTATTAGTTGAACAGCTGTTTTATAATCAATTTTCTTCTCACCATAAGTTAATAGAAATAGGCCTGAAATGTAATCGTGAATTAAAGTTATTATAGGACCCGAATACCTAGGACTTCTTATGTGCTTTTCAACACTCATTAGCATCTCAGCTTCTGCCATAGCCTCCTTTGATTGAGGAACATGCAAATTCATTTCATCTCCATCAAAATCAGCATTATAAGGAGGACATACAGCCAAATGTAATCTGAAAGTCCTTCCAGGCATTATCCTTGCTCTATGTGCGAGCATGCTCATTCTATGTAAAGATGGTTGTCTGTTAAACAAAGTAATATCACCATTCATTAAATGTCTCTCAACTATGTAATTAGTTTGGAGTTCATTGGCAACTATTTCTTTATTTTTTTCAGTAATTTTAATTCTAATACCATCTGGTCTTATAACATAGTTTGCACCAGGCCACTTGTTTGGACCATTTAATATCAATTTTTTCAATTTTTCAATATTTTCTTCAGTAACAACTTCTGGAACTGTTAATTCTTTAGCTATTTCTTCTGGAACACCAACTTCATCTAATTTAATGAAAGGATCAGGACTTATTACAGTCCTTGCTGAGAAATTAACTCTTTTCCCGAGTAAATTATGTCTAAATCTTCCTTCTTTTGTTTTTAATCGTTGAGCTAAAGTTTTTAATATTCTACCAGAACGATGTCTAGCAGGAGGAATACCACTCAATTCATTATCAAAATATGTTGCAACATGATATTGGAGCAATTCCCATAAATCTCTTATTATAAATTCTGGAGCTCCTAATTCTATAGTTTCTCTTAACCTTTCATTAATCCTAACTATATCAACTAATTTATGTGTTAAATCATCTTCACTTCTTTCACCACTTTCCAAAGTAATGGAAGGTCTCATTGTTACTGGTGGTATTGGTAATAAAGTGACAATAAACCATTCTGGCCTTGATTTTATACCTAACAATTTTAGGTCTTCATCCGGTATTTTTTCAAACAATTCTCTAATTTTGGCAGGTGTAATTTCTTTGTTATCAAATTTGAAAGTATAAGGTTTTAATAACGTAACTTTTGGCTGCTTAGCACCACAATGTGGACATGTACTTGGCAAATTCTTCAACAATTCTTTAACACTTATTTTACCCCTTTTTTCCTCTTTTTTATACATTATTCTACCACATTTTTTACAGGTTATTCTTAATAAGGCATAGATATGTCTAATGAATAAAGGATTGATAACAGGCTTTGCAAGATCTAAATAACCAAAATGACCTAAACATTTTCCAAACCTACCTCCACAAGTTCTACATCTTAATCCTGGCTCAACAGTTCCTAACCTTGGATCCATTATACCTCCTTCAATTGGATAACCTTCTTCATCATACAAATCAATCTTTGTTACTTTAGCAAAGGCCATTTTCTTAATCATTTCAGGACTCAAAACTCTAAATTCAATTCCAACAACTCTTTTGAAATCTTTATCAACTATTAGCTTTGGATAAATCATCATTGCTTTCAATTCATCTAGGAGTAACTTAAAGGCATAACTCATTTCAACTTTTACTACTGTATCAGTTGATTTACAAATAGGACAATACAACCTATTCCTTATAAAATCTTCGATTGCAATCATTCCACATTCTGTACATACAGGCACTTCTGTTTTATCGGAATCAAATCTTTCTTTTAAAGTTATGGATGCACCATGAGCAATTAAAACATCTTTTTCCATTTCTCCTAACCTTAAACCACCTTCTTTTGCTCTTCCTTCTGTTGGTTGTTTTGTTAATAAGGCAACAGGACCTCTTGCCCTAGCATGAATTTTATTAGAAACTAGATGATCAAGTTTCATATAAAATCCAACACCAATAAAAATTCTGGCCTCAAAAACTCTTCCTGTTCTAGGGTCTATCATTGCTTCTCTTCCATCTTCTCTAAATCCTAATTCTTTCAACATTTTACATAATTCCTCTTCTTTAACAGGGTCAAAAGGAGAAGAAGTAATTTTTCTTCCTTTTAATGCTCCAACTTTTCCAGCAATTAATTCAAGTAGTTGGCCAGCAGTCATTCTGCTTGGAATACCATGAGGATTAAACAATAAATCAGGGACAATTCCACTAGTTGTAAAAGGCATATCTTCATGAGGTATTAATGCTCCTATTACCCCTTTCTGGCCATGTCTAGTTGCAAATTTGTCTCCTACTTCGGGAATTTTTAAATCTCTAACAATTACTTTTACGAGTTTATTACCTTCAGCAGTTTGAGTGATAAAAACTCTATCTACTATTCCCCTATCACGATGCCTTAATCTAATACTTGTTTCTCTTAAATTTTCAATTCCAGCAATAAATTCATCAACTCTTCCAAGGAAGCGTAAAGGAGAAACTCTTCCTATTAAAACTTGGTCTGATTCAACTTCAGTTTCAGGAGGTGCAATGCCATCTTCATCCAAATGTTTGTATGCATCTTCACCTAAATAACCCCTTACCCCAGGTTGTGGTATTCCAATTCTATCTTCTTGCCCGCTTGCATATTTATTTTCTACAGCCTCATAAGTTCTAAACATGTAGCTCCAAAATAATCCTCTATCAATAGAACCTTTGTTAAAAATGACAGCATCCTGCATATTATATCCGTTTGAAATAATAGCAACAACAATATTATTGCCATTAGGATGAGATTTAAAGTTGAGAACTTCATGAGTATAGGTTTGTACTAATGGAACCTGACCATAAAGTAGAACATTTGATTTAGTATCAGTTCTTGTTAAGAAGGACGTATTGAAAACTGAAATTGCTTGCCCAGAAATTTTTGCTCCATAGTTAACTCTATCTCCTCTATCAAATTCTGGATAAGGAATTAGTGATGCATGTAAACCTAATATTATAGAAGGATGTAATTCTAGATGAGTATGTTCTTTAGTTACTTCTTCTGGAGAGGAAGCAATTAATGTATTTTCCTCTTCCTCCGCATCTAAATATTCAATAATACCCATTTTTACTAAATCACCCCATTTTAATTCACCTTTTCTCAATTTTTCAACATGCTCTTTAGTAAGTTTTGGTATACCATTTTCCACCACGATTAAAGGTCTTCTTACCCTTCCCCCATCTGTTGTTACTCTAACCTCTTCTTTAAACGGTAAATAAGAAATATTAACTGTATAGGGTATTTTTCCCTCTCTTCTCAATTTTCTAATTCTTTTTACAAAATTTTCCGGATCGCTAATTTTTCCATAATAATCTCCATCTATATATAAATGAGCTTTCATGTTTTCTCACCTATTCCAGCTTCTTTTAATATTAAATTAACAACCTTTTTTCTTTCCTTATCTTCCATTGGAAATGTTACTTCTGCAAAAAGTGCTAAATGTTTCCTTAATCCAATTGTTGCTCCTTCAGGAGTTTCAGCAACGCATAATTTTCCAAAATGGGTTGGGTGTAACTCTCTAGCTTCAAAATGTTCTTGAGTTGTTTTTAAAGGTGAATAAACATATCTTAAATGGGTAATAGTTCTATTAAGATTGTCTCTCCTCAAAATTTGGCAAGTACCAGTTCTACCTCCAACCCATGTTCCAACTGCCATGGCAGAAATTACTTGATTAGTTAGTACACTTGATTCTACAACTGCTTGCAAAGGTGGTAACCTTCCTCTCCTAGCTAATTTCTGGTAATTATATGAAATTCTGTTTATTAAGCCTTGTCTTCCTAATAAAACACTTCTAAATAGAATTTCGAGTAAATCACCTGCTAATCTTAATCTTTTGTTTGAGTAATGGTCAATGTCATCTTCTTCTTGTTTACCTAAAGCAACTTTAATCATTCTTTCAACTATTTTTGCCAAAAATACAGCTTTTTTAATTCTATCCTTTTTACTTTGTCCTAAAT
>CAYMVK010000027.1:5125-6759 GCA_964394105.1 Candidatus Woesearchaeota archaeon
CAAAGCATCTTCTTTAGTCAAAACTTCATATTCATAAAGATTGATCAAAAATTCTTCTTGAACTTCTGGATCATCTGATAAAGTGTTAAGCAATAAAGCATCATTTTCTAATCCGAGTGCTTTTAACAAAATTACTACTGGAAATTTATGCAAGGCAGAAAAAGTGATTGTAATAATTCCATCTTTTCTCATTTCTATCAAATGTTTTGTAATATACCCTTCTCTTTCAGAATTAATTCTTGCCATTGTCAAAATATTACCAGAACCTTTTGTTACAACAGCCTTATTTGAGGCAATTTCCTCTAACAAAACTAGAGTCCTTTCTGAACCATTAATTATGAAATAACCTCCAGGATCATCGGGATCTTCATGGGCCATTATTAATTCTTCCCTACTCCTTCTTGAAAGGGGACAAATACAGGATTTTACCATTACTGGTAATTCACCAAAATAAACATAGACTGGATTACTTTCTATTCCGCTTAACACAGTTGTCATCTCAACGAAAATCGGGGCTGAATAAGTTAGTCCCCTAATTCTTGCTTCAAACGGCAAAATCCTTCTTACTGAACCGTCAGATTCTCTCAGACTTGGTTCACCAATCTTTACATCGTTTAGTAATATTTTTAAATCTCCTAGTTCAGGAATGTCAGGCTCTATTTTTCTAATATTCTTTATTATTTGAGGCAACCTTCTTTTAACAAAATCGTTATAAGATTCTATTTGAAACCTATTCCAATAATTCTCTTTTAAAAAACTGTTAAGTAAGGTAGACATTACAATGCTTGCATCGGTTGCGTAAATTGTGTGTTTATATTCAATCATTTTTTCACCACAAGCCTGTAATAAACAGACTTTTTTCCTTCAAATTCTCTAATTATTTTTATTACGTCTCCAGGTTTTGCTCCAATCAACCTAACAATAGGGTCGCTAGCATAGATCTTAGGAAGTTGATTCTCTTTAATTCCATATTTTTTAAGCAATTCTTCCTTTTCCTGAGGAGAAAGTATAATGTGTTTAGGAACTAATTCATGTTTTAAAATTTCAGGGTTAACTTCTTTTCTTTTCAACTACTCACCTATAGTAATATGCAGTTCGAAATTCGTAATAGAAAATTAGTACAAAAAATTTATATAAATTTCGGTAATCCTTCAACTATCTAAAAGTAACTATTTAATTATGATATGACAATACTGATTTTATGGTAAAAAATGAAGATAAAAAAGAATTACTAAAGGCTCTTACCAAAATGAGAGAAATGGGGATAAATCAAGAGCTTTTATTTCTGTTTGAAGGTGTTAAACCCCTTTACATTTTGATGATGGAAGCGTTAGAAAAGGGTAAAAAAGAGATTTTTGAGGTTTTAGAAAGAGTAAAGAGTGCTGAAAGAATGTATTTTAAACTAGTTAGGATTTTACGTTCAATAAAAGATTATCCATGGATCGTTGATAGAAGTTTAGTTGAAAAAGGTGTTAGGTTGGTAATTACTTATGAATATGAATTCGGTAATTTTGTTGATGAAATAATTTTTGGAAACAAGGGGGAGATAGAAAAGAAAATAGAAGTTTTAAATCGAATTGCTGAAAAAATAAATGAAGTGATTAAAGAATTCGAAAGCGCATTCTATTTTGAGA
>CAYMVK010000028.1:0-314 GCA_964394105.1 Candidatus Woesearchaeota archaeon
ATAGTAAATATAAGAGACAAATATTACCTACAATTAGCAAAATATTTGAGGATTTAGAGTTTAAAACGAAAGAATAAATTTTTTACATGCCCCCGCCGGGATTTGAACCCGGGTCACGGGCTCCGCAGGCCCGCATTCTTCCAAGCTAAACTACGGGGGCATATTAATAAAATTAATCTTATTAAAAAATATCATAACATCTAAATTTACAAATCATAAAAAAGACAATGAAAATAGCCCATTCTTTTGTATACAGAGACGAAGATAAGTTAGTTGATTACTTGGTAAAGACAGCTAAATATTTTGATATTATA
>CAYMVK010000028.1:324-763 GCA_964394105.1 Candidatus Woesearchaeota archaeon
AACGTTATAAATAAGTTAAAAACTTTTAAAGAATACATTAATACAAATTATATCTTTTATTTTAGGTCTTTTTCAGATTTATTTAAAGATGAATCAAAGTTTAATAGTTTCTTTAGCGCTATGGAGTCACTGGATCCTTATTTAATAGTATTTGATTATTTTAGAGACGATTTCCCTATTTTGATTAATAAAGTCTGGTATAAACTTAAATCGAATATAGCAGTATCTTTTTCAATGTTTGATAGCTTTGAAAAACAGTTATTAGAGTTTTCAGATTTAGAAGAGGATATAAAATATAGTGTAGATTTACACACAATTGTAAATTTGAAAGGATTCCAAAATATTTATGGAATAATTAAATTACTAAAGAGTAAAATAGCTAATTTAAGAATTCCTTGCGAAATAATAAAAAATAACACAAGCAATAAATATATAGAGT
>CAYMVK010000028.1:773-6511 GCA_964394105.1 Candidatus Woesearchaeota archaeon
ATAGAGTTATTCGCAAAGTTATTGAAAGAATATAATTTTTTGAATAAATGGGTGTTTACTTTTTATGGAAAATGTAATTTTAAGGATGTATATAACTTTAGAGCTAACTTAATTCAAGAAGCAAAGAAAATATTTTTTATATAACTCTAGCCCTATCTTCTATATCTTTTTCTGGGACTATAAGGCTCAGTTCTTCTTCATTGTACACTGCTGCAAGTAACATAACTTCACTTAACTCTCCCAAAATCTTCTTTGGTTTTAAGTTAGTTACAACGCATACTTTTTTTCCTATTAACTCATCTTCTTTATAATATTTTGCTATACTAGCAATACATGTTTTTTCTTGCGCGCCTATCTTTATTTTGAGTTTATATGTCTTTTCAGAAATCTTTTCCACATCTATTATCTTTCCAATCCTAATATCTGCTTTTAAGAAATCTTCATAGTTTATTTCTTTTTTTATCACATCTTCTAAATTACTTACTTTTGTTACCTCTTTTTTTATTTTTTCTATATCCTTTTCATCAAGATACTTAAATATTATTTCAGGTTTTTCTACTTTCCATTCATCAACTTTTTTATGAATCAAATCAGTTCTTATTTCCCCTTTAACTCCAATTTTCTTTAATACTCTTTTAGAAAAATTAGGAATAAATGGATAAGCTAGAATAAAAATTGCTCTTAATATATATAAGCAATTTGATAACATTTTCTCTACTTCTTCCTTATTATCTTTTATTTTCTTCCATGGCTCATTTTCTTGGAAATATTTATTTCCGAAATCGCCTAATTCTAAAACTTTCATTAATGAATCTCTAAATCTAAAATCATTCATCAGTTTCTTATGACTCTCCACAATTTCATCTATTTTTTTCTTTATATCTTTTTCCAAATACCCCTTTACTTTCCCATTATAATTTTTATATGTAAAAGAGACAACTCTATGATAGAAGTTTAATAAATTTCCAACCAAATCTTTATTTATTCTCTCTTTAAATTCTCTCCATGTAAATTCTGTATCTTTTGTTTCTGGAATTACAAAAGATAAATAAAATCTCCAAACATCCGCTGGAATATCTAATTTTAATAAATTCTCACAAAAAACACCCCATCTATGACTTTTTGATATCTTTTTACCTTCGTAATTTAAATATTGCAATCCTACAACGTTTGTAGGTAATTTATATTTCCTTGTTCCTATTAAGATACAAGGCCACCATACTGTATGGAAAGGAATGTTATCCTTTCCAAGGAAGTGATATATCTTTGAATTTGAATTTTTACCCCATATATCATCAGGATTTACTTCATCATTTAATAAGAAGCTTATATACCCTATAGGAGCATCAAACCATACATAAAACACTTTATCTTCATATCCTTTTAATGGAACTTTTACACCCCACCTCAAATCTCTTGTTATACACCTCTCTTTTAGCCCCTCTCTTATTATACTTAATGCCCAATTCTTTACTTGATGTTTTAAATACTTATTCTTTTCTATCCATTCTTTTACTTCTCTTGAAAGTTTTGGTAGATCTAAAAATAAGTGCTTTCTTTTTTTGAAAATAGGCTTAGTTCCACATATATTACATCTCGGGTCTATTAATTGATCTGGATCAAGTAAAGAACCACATTTTTCACATTGGTCCCCTCTAGCTTTTTCATAACCACAGTAAGGACATTTTCCTATTACGAATCTGTCTGGCAAAAATATTTTATCCTTTGGGCAATAGGGTAAAGTAAGTTCTTTCTCTACTATATAGCCATTTTTATATAATAATTTGAATATTTCTTGAGTTAATTTATGATGGTTTTTGCTTGAAGTTCTACCAAAAATATCATAAGATATTTCAAACCAATCATATATTTTCTTGTGTAGCAGATGCATCTTATCTACAAGTTCTTTTTCAGTAACTCCTAGTTTTAATGCGGTTATCTCAGTTACAGAACCATTCTCATCAGTTCCTCCAAGAAAAATTACTTTTTTTCCAGATATTCTGTTAAATCTTGCGAAAATATCTGCGGGAAGATGACACCCTACAATATGCCCAATGTGGGGAAAGTGGTTTACATAAGGCAACGCTGCTGTGATAAGTATAACTTCTTTCTCCATCTTGAGGATGACCTTAAATTGTTTTATAGTAGGTATGTTAGCTAATTTGGGAGATAAAAGTTTTAAATAGTTACAAGAAGTGTTAAAAATGAGAAAGTTATAAATCATAGAATGATGTCAAATTCTAAAATGAATGCATTGAGAAGTGGTACGACGATTGTAGGTATTAAAGGTAAAGATTTTGTCGTTCTTCTGGCTGAAAGACAATCTACACTTGATCATATAATAGCTTCTCTAAGAGAGAGGAAAGTTTATTTGGTTAATGATAAAATAGCTTTTGCTGGCTCTGGTTTGGTTGGAGATATTCAATTTGTGCTTAAAGCGCTAAAATTACAATTGGAAAAGATAAGTATAGAAAGAAATAAAGTGCCTGGTGTTGATGTTGCAAAGAACATTCTTTCCAATATTTTATACTATAGATATTATAATATGCCTTTTGCACCCCACTATCTTTTATGTATTTTGGGAGGTATAAATAAAGAAAATAAATTTGAATTAGTTGGCTTTGATCCTGTTGGTGGAATAACGGAAAACGAAAATTTCTTAGCATATGGTTCTGGTAGTGAGCTTGCTATGGGAGTTCTTGAAGAACACTATACAGAGGATATTTCTCTGGAAGATGCAATAAAATTGGGTATTAGAGCTATAAACTCTGCTAAGAAGAGAGATGTGTATTCTGGGGGCGATATTGATACCGCTGTTATTACTCGACAACATGCAAAAATTTATGAAGGGAGGGAAGTTGATTCTGTAATTACGAAAGAATAAATATTTTTATATTGCATAGAAAATGGAGTACGAGAAAATAATAAAAGAAGCTATTGGCCCTGAAAGAATAGAAAGTATAGAATATGAAGGTGCGCATATAGTTGTATATATAAATGACAAGAAATTTTTCTACGAATCTGACAAAGTTGCAAGAGAATTGGCATCCCAAATAAAGAAGAGAGTCTACATTAGAATGGATCCCGCATTTGTATTGAAAGAAGATGAGGCTGAGGTCAAAATAAAAAATATATTTGGTAAATATAGTGAAAAAATAAGAAATACATGGTTTGAAGAGAAAAGAAGTCTAGTAATAATAGAATTATATGAACCAGAAACAATAAAAGAAATAAATCAAATATTGAATAAGATAAAAAAAGAGACTTTATGGACTCCAATAATAAGAAGAGCACCTATAATACCATCAAAGGTGGTGGATGTTATTAGATTTATAAGACAAAAAGAAAGCGAGTATATCAGAAAATTTCTTGACAATTTAGGAGAGAGGATATATAGAAAATGGAGTAAAACTCCAGGTTACTGGATAAGAGCTACATTTTTAGGAGGTGTTAGAACAGTTGGGGCCTCTTGTATATTAATCCAAACAAAAGATAGCAAGATATTGCTTGATGCTGGAGTTAATTTTGGGGGGAGAGGTATTGACTTATTCCCGCGTTTTGATGTTCCCGAATTTTCTGTTAATGATATAGATGCGATAGTAATTTCTCATGCTCATATGGATCATGTGGGGGCGCTTCCTTTGATTTTTAAGTATGGTTATAAAGGCCCTGTATATGTTACACCTCCTACTCTAGATCTTATGGTACTTCTGCAGCTAGATTTTATAGATGTCTGTATGAAAAAAGGAGAAGAACCTCCTTATTCGAGTAAAGAGATCCATGAAATGATAAAACATGTGGTACCTCTAGAATATGGACAAGTTACAGATATCACTCCAGATATTAGACTAACTTTCTACCCTGCTGGTCATATCTTAGGATCTGCTTTAATACATCTCAATATAGGAAATGGAACTCACAATGTTTTATATACAGGAGATTTCAAATTTATACCTACAAAACTTCACGATCCTGCTAGACATGTATTTGAGAGAATTGAAACTCTTATAATAGAGAGTACATATGGAGGGAAAGAAGATATACAACCAAATAGAGAAGAAAGTTATAAAATGCTAATAGATATAATAGATAAAACAATAAAAAGAGGAGGTAAAGCGTTAATTCCTGTTCTTGGGGTGGGCAGAGCACAAGAAGTAATGCTTATCGTAGAAGAAGCAATAAGAGAAAACAAACTACCAAATGATTTAGAAGTGTTTGTGGATGGATCTATTTGGGATACAACAGCAGTTTATACTGTATATCCGGAATATCTAAGAAAGGAATTAAGAGATTTAATAATAAAAGAGAATATAAATCCATTTATTTCGGATTCTTTTGTTAGAGTATCGTCTGATAAAGATAGAGAAAGTATTATATTTGAGAAAGGCCCATGTGTAATTATTTCTACATCTGGAATGCTAGAAGGTGGCCCATCTGTTGAATATTTTAGACATTTATGTGAAGATGAAAAGAATAGTGTTATTTTTGTATCCTATCAAGCCCCAGGAACTTTGGGTAGAAGAGTTATCTCAGGATTAAAAGAGGTTCAAATTGAGACAAGAGGTGGTGAGATAGAGACGAGAAAAATAAATGCATCGATATGTAAGATAGATGGTTTAAGTGGGCATGCTGATAGAAATGAACTTATTAACTATGTAACGGAGTTAAGGCCCAAACCCAAGAGAGTTATTGTAGTTCATGGTGAAAAAAGTAAAAGTTTTGATCTGGCTAGTACAATACATAAGACTGTAAGGATAGAGAGTAATGTGCCTAGAGTTCTAGACGCTTTAAGGATTTATTAGAATAAATTTATTTGATTATTACGACTTCTTAATGTTATGAGTGAATACTTTATTTTTGAGAAAGGTGTAGAAGTTTTGGAGGAAGAAGGGGAAATTGACACAAAGGAATTTATTAAAAAGTTGAAAGATACTCTTGAAGAGAAAGACTATCTGGTAATAGAATCAAAAAAATTTTTTGTTGAATTAACCAAAACTCATGTTCAAGAGGTCTACTTATTTGATATATACAAGGAACTTGATAAGGGCGTTTATGTAAAATTTTATACACTAGTAATTTTTGATAAGAAAGTTCCGGAATTAAAGAAAGAGGAGAAAGTTGAGGAGATGGAATTTGTAGAATTAACACCTGTGGGCATTTCTTCTATGAAAACAATTGTTAAATTCATAAGTGTAACAGGTTTTTTCTTACCTCAATACATATATGGTGATGCAACTATAATCGACAGATTGTTCAATAAATTATTTGTCTTTGTAAAAAAGTATTCTAAAACTGTAGAATATAGAGAAAAAGCCAAAAATTTAATTGAAGAAACCAAAAAGATTATAGAAGATATTTATTATAGTGTTAAGTAGGGAATAATTTATCAAATTCTTCTTTTATTTTTCGATTTATATTTGGTTTTTTAACATCTACACAAATTCTATTTTTCCATATATAAGGACCATATACAACTTCTTTCTCTTGAAGTTTAATCAGGAACTTATCAAAGAATTGATTTGGAATCCAAGGAGGTGGGCCAAGATGTCTTATTATTTTTTTCTCTTTATCAAAATATTCTACAAATACTATACTAAAACCATTTTCTTCAAAAACATTGTAATCATAGAGAGAGATTTCAAAATTCTTTAAATTATGCTCTAGTTGAAGTACTTTTTTCTTCAATTTCGTGAGAAATATATCTTTATTTCCTTCTATTTTAAATTTCTTTATTATAT
>CAYMVK010000028.1:6521-6739 GCA_964394105.1 Candidatus Woesearchaeota archaeon
CTTTCTATTACTAATCTTTTAAATTTTTTGAAATAGAGCATAATTACCTCTAAAGAATAGCCACAAAACCCTTGTATAAAACTTTCTGCTCCATAGGAAGAACAGGCTTTAGTAAACTTTTTTGTTATTACAATATTTTTTCTCAGATCCTCATCTATCCTCTTTTTTAAATATTGCACATGAAATTGAGATAAGTCTACAACATTTTTGGCGTCTCT
>CAYMVK010000029.1:0-1994 GCA_964394105.1 Candidatus Woesearchaeota archaeon
ATATCCTGGTTACTAGTACTTGCTAAAGATTTTAGAATTTCCTAGTATTTCTCTTAAAGAGTTTCCATAGGAGTTTACTATTGCAAAACCTTTTCTTAACCTTGGTGTTGCCATTATAACTAACTTTTTCTCGTTTAATGCATGTTTTATTAAGTATCTTTGAGGAGTATCTGGAGAAATGAATATAACTTTTGCTTTTTTCCACAATTCAATGCTTTTTATCTTTTCTATTGTCTTTTCAACACCTTTGAAATTGGGTATATGCCCTCTATTTGGGAATAGAGCTACCCCATTTCTTTCTAATAAATTCCAAATATATTCTCTTATTTCCTGCTTGTTTTTCCATATTTTCATACTCTTCAAATATGTAATAAAGTTTTATGTAATAAAATTCTCTCAATCATTATGCCAAGGCTAAGCACGAGTTATGTGAAAGCTGCAGGATACGATCAGAAGGTAAGAAAAGTTCTCTTCGCACAATTAGGAAAAATAATTCCTCAGAATGAAATATTAAGAAAAGCAGCAGAATTCAACAAGAGAGTCTTTGAGGAATTAAGAAAAAGAGGTGTTACAAAGACAGATGTTGTCAGAATTATGATAGATTATGATCTTGATAGAGTGAATAAAGAAATAAAGTGGAGGTGGGATACCTTGAATATAGAAGTATATAAAAGAGGGGAAGAAGTTGGAGATAGATTGGCAGAATTAATAGAAGAGATTGATAAGAGAGACGATGTGTTAATCAATTTACTAGATCAATTGAGTAAAAACCTGAGAAAAATAATAGATGCACTTGAGAGAGTGAAGAAATTAGCTGAGGAAATAGATAGTATAACAGATTCAATAAAAAAGAAGTAGTCAGACCACAGGGAGTTCATCATCTATCAGAGAGCGATACTCATCACCTAAAAAATATAAGACAACGATATAAAGAAAAATATAATGAAAAACACAATTATAAATGATAGAATTACATTAATGCAAGCTATACCTAAATATTTTCTCTGTTTTATTGTTTGTTTTGGAGTAGACAAAATAAAAAACAGGTTGTAAAGGACAGAATAGGCAATAAGAAAGATTATTGGATTTAAATAAGTAAGTAGGAATAAGAAAGGTAGTAAAAATATGAATAATTGGTTCCTTAGAAAATATCTTCCAAGAGTTTCTCCTTTATTTATTAGAGAATTTAATTTGTATTCTAAGAAACTTTTTATTACTAATATAAATAAAAAGACAAACGATAGAAAAATCCAAAATAATATTGTCATAACTAGATTTTCACCAATACCATGATTTAAAATAAGATTTTTTAATCTTTCTTTAGAAATATAAAGTATTAGTAAAACATCTATGAATGCAGATACTAAAGTAGTAAAGAGGCAGTTTTTTGTTATATCTCTTAGATTTAATGTCTTTAATTCATATAACAAGAATTCTTCATCAAAGACTTTTAGTAGAGATGTAAAGTATTCTACCATGTTGCACACATGCTTTTTGAATGTTTTCATAATTATTAAGATTAGAGTAAGAGTATGTTAAAAACAATTATTGAACAATGGTAAAGATAGGGATTGTTGGCAAACCAAATGTAGGTAAATCTACATTTTTTGAAGCAGCTACATTAAAGCCAGTGAAGAAATCTCCAATCCCCTTTACAACAATAGAGCCAAATGTAGGTATAGGGTATATAAGAAAAAAATCTGTATGTACAGAATTTAATGTTAAATGCAATCCAGTTGATGGTAGCTACTGCAATGGAAGATTTAGATATATTCCTATTCAAATCATAGATGTTGCTGGATTAGTAGAAGGTGCTCATTTAGGTAGGGGTTTAGGAAATCAATTTTTGGATAGCTTAAGAGAAGCAGATGGTTTGATCTTAGTAATAGATGTTTCTGGGTATACTGGAAAAGATGGTGAACTATTATCTGAACCAACTTATGATCCTGCAGAGGATGTCAGATTTGTTTTAGATGAAATTGACTATTGGATTT
>CAYMVK010000029.1:2004-2744 GCA_964394105.1 Candidatus Woesearchaeota archaeon
TTTTTAATATATTGAAGAGAAATTTCGAAAAAATTGTAAAAAAAGTTAAATATGCTAAAGGAGATCTTCTGGAGTGTTTGTATTCTACACTATGTGGGCTTTCTATAAAGAAAGAGCATATAAAAAATGTCTTACTTGAATTAAATCTATTGCATATAGATATAGAAGATTGGACAGACGAGGATTTATTTAATATTGCTAAAAAAACAAGAGAAATATCTAAACCTGTTGTTATCTCAGCAAATAAAGTAGATATAGGCGAGAGCGAAGAAAATATTAAAAAATTAAGAAAAATGTATCCAAATATTCCTATTATTCCTACTAGTGCTGAAGCGGAATTAATTTTGAACAAATTATCCAGAAGTGGAAAAATAGAGTATTATCCCGGGGATAATGATTTTAAGATAAAAAGTAAATTGTCTGAGAAGGAAGAGAAGGTACTTAATTTTATAAAGGATAATATATTAGACAAATACAATTCGACAGGTGTTCAATTAGCAATTGATACACTTGTAAAGGATATATTAGGCTATATTTGCTTTTTTCCAGTAGCCAATGATAAATTAGAAGATAAAAGAGGCAATGTATTACCTAATGTATTTTTAGTAAAAAGAGACACAAAAATTATAGAAGCTGCTGAAATTGTACATAGCGACTTTGCTAAGGGTTTTATTCGAGCTGTGAGTATGAGAGATCGAAAAATTTTTGGAAAAAATGATCTAGTGAGAGATAGAGATGTA
>CAYMVK010000029.1:2754-6707 GCA_964394105.1 Candidatus Woesearchaeota archaeon
GCGTTATTATTTTAAGTACTTTTCTCTTCTTTCTTAAGCTATGGGAGACGTATTTATAATTTACAGGATTTTACCTGAGAGTCCAGATGTAAATATAGAGAAATTAATAAATGAAATTAAAAGAACAAATTTTGGTGATAATATAGAAGTAAAAGATATAGTAACAGAACCGTTAGCATTTGGACTTAATATTATAAAAGTTGGTATATTAGCACCTGACGAAGAAGGAATAACTGATAGAATAGAAGAAATATTGAAAAAGATAAAAGGAATTGGAGAAATAGAGATAGAAGGGATGAGTTTAGTATGAAATTTGTTTGCAACTCTATGCTAGGCAGATTAGCAAAATATTTACGTATGTTGGGTTACAATACTCTTTATTTTAGGGATATAAGAGATGATAAGTTACTATCATTTACTTCTCAAGGCTATATTATACTTACAAGAGACAAAGCATTAGGAAATCGTAAGAATGTTATCATTCTGAAAAGTACTAATGTAATAGACCAATTAAGAGAACTTAAAGAAATTTTAGGAATTTCTTTTGATAGGAGAGATTGTAGATGTCCTGAATGCAATACACCTTTAATAAAAGTTACTGATAAAAAACCTCTAATAGGGAAAATTCCAAGTGAAATTTTAAACAGCCATGATATTTTCTATATATGTCCAAATTGTGGAAAAATATATTGGGAAGGGAGCCATTGGTATAATTTTGTAGATAGTGTGAAGAAGATTCTAGGATAACAATATTTATTTTTTATTAAATCAATGTAAAGATCTTATGCAAGAATGGATTTTTTATTCGATATTTGCTATGGTATTATTTGGCATTTCTAACTTTCTTATAAAATTCATAAAAGAAGCTTATTATGAAATTTTCTTTGTTCAAGCATTCTTTTTTATGGTAGTCGCGTTTATACTTTTATTTACAGGAGAATTCAAAATAGAGACACAAAACACAATATTATTGATTATATTAGGTATTCTATTTGCTTTGGCAGGTATATGTAGCACTCTTGCAATAAAAACCTCTCAAAATCCTGGAATTGCTTTAGCTTTGATTAATATGAACACTTTGGTTACTTTTGTTCTTTCTATTACTCTTTTGAAGTCACCCTATAATATCAGAAGTGTTATAGGTGTGCTTCTTGCTATTTTAGCTATTACTTTACTTCTAATTTGACTATTTTTTGTCTTTAGAAGAAACAAAATAAATAAAGTGGGGCCGCGGGGATTCGAACCCCGGTCAGCGGGTTCCTCCGACCCGCTGTATATCATCGGCATTACCTCAAAGCTCCAGATTTTTTCTGGAGCCCGCCGTTCTGCCTGCTAAACTACGGCCCCTTATATTAATAGTGTAACAGCTAAGACATAAATAAAAATAAAAAAGTGACTTAAACAGGCATAGCCAGTATTTCTATATAATTAGGTTTACCTTCTACTAAAAGTAATTCTATATTATAATCTCTGGAATCATTTAATATTTCTTTAACTTTTCTTAAGAATATTGAGTTACCATACGCTATTCCTATAATATCTTTCGGTTCTTTCTGCGACAACATCCATTTTTTAAATTTATTTAAAGAGGTAAAGAAATAATATTCATACTTCTCCCTATTTTCAACAAGATTTTTAATTTCATTAATGTTTATTTCCATTCCCGTAGCTTTACTTAACCAATATATCTTATTTACTACTTTTTCTACCGTATGTGGATAGGCACACATCTTCTCCTTAATTGATAGGTAGGTAGATATATATTATTACATTTTCCTTTAAATTATCTAAAAGTCTTTTTAAATTGTTCTATTGGACTTTCTTAATAATATTTTCTCTTTATTTTATTATCGGCTCAATTTTTATTCCTATTAGAGACTGGCTATCCCAAATCGCTTCTACATTAACATTTCTAACGTTATATAAGTTCAATGGTTGGAAAAATATTATTTTTAGCGTTGTATTATCCCCCAACTTTATTATTATATAAGAATATTTCTCAAAATTTCGATATTCTTTCAATACAACTTCCTCAAATTTTACACAATATTTTTTATTTCTTAGATTGAGTAATTCTTCTTCTGTTTCAACTTTGATACACTCTTTAGGTATCAAAATGTATATATATGATAAAATAAAGAATAAGAATAATAATATTAATATTTTTTTATTTTTTTCTTTCATATCTATACAGAATAAAAGTTATTTCTGGCAACAAATCGTCTTTTACAATATATCTAGTTACACCAGAATTAATACATATTTTTATCTTAAAAGGATTTGTTCTTTCTTTTATGTAGATATATATATGATTTTTATCTACTAGTTTAAGTATCTTATTCAATTTACCTGCGTCTATACTGGATATGTCAATTGTAAAATATTCTTCTTTACGAGCTGATAATATATCTTCTAACGACTTTATTTTCTTTATTATTTTACCTGTATTTATTTCTTCAAAGTAATCTTCATATTCTTTTACAATTCCGTCAAAAAGTTTGTTATTGAAAGTTAATATTTCATACGATGTGGGCCAAATTATTCCCAACAATGGCATAGTTGTTAGCTTTTCCTCTTTTTTTGCTTCTTCTTTAACAACTGTTTCTTCTATTTTTTCTCCAGCTTCTTGTTGTGGTACTATTTCTTTTGTTTCGGTAGGTAATTCTTTTTCTATCTTTCCTTTTTCAATTTCTTTAACTAATATTTCATCTTTTGTTATTTGGATACTTTTTCCGATATACTTTTCTAAATTATTCACGACAAATACTGGTTTATTTTTTGTCATAATTTCTAAGGCCTTTGGAGATATAAGGAATATAGGAGTATCTATTAGTAATGCATTGTATTTATCTAAATCGTTCAAATTTATTCCTATATCTTTTCCTACATTGCCCTCTACATCTTGGTTAGTTAATCTCAGCATGTTTTTATCTTTTGGATAATTAGAGAAATCAGATTTTAACATCCTAAGATCCACAACATAAATTTTTCCTTCACGAATACCAAATATCATAATAAAGGGTTTATCATTTGTATTAGTAAAATTAATTGCAAATTCATATAATTTTTTGATATCATCAAGATTTAATACATTCTTAGCTTTTTTCTCTTCTGGAATATTTATAATTAGGTATTTATTTGTGAATGGGTCTAATATACATGCTTTCTCTTTTTTACCAAAGATCTTGAATAATATTTCTCCATTATCACCTAGAATTATAGTATCTGGAGATTCCTCTAGCATTCTTTGGAAATAGGTACCATATATTGCCTGTAAAATAATTTCTTTAGCACCTGTAAATATGTTTATATTCGATATTACTCCAACTTTTTCAAACTCTATATCTTCCATTACTATAATTTCTCCGACATTTAGTGTTTTGTAGGTTGATACTATATGTGCCCATACTTCTTTTATACCATCCTGAAGCTCATTGAATGTTTTTACTCTTTTCTCTATAGTTTTATCTTTTTCACTTCTTATTATAAGGAACTTTTCTGGGTAGATGCTCATTTTTTTCAAAAATTCTATTTCTTCCTTTTCTTTTTTAGCTATAGTAAAATATACTTCTTCTAACTCATCTTTTATTTCATCAGGAAATTCTTCTAAAAGTAAAGTAGATAGGATATCTTCATACTCTTTATTTTGCTCTAAAAGAGAGTTTATTGTATTTTTTATCTGATTTCTTTCTAAGAACTCTTTAAAAGCATCTTCCTTAATGACAAAAAAATTTGGGATTTTTATTCCAAAATTTGCAAGAGAAAGAAGTATACTATATTTGGGTTCATTTATCAGCTGATTGGGAAGCCTTATATATTTCATCTTTCAATTTCCTTTCCACTATAGTAGTTTTGCATCCTATTTTATATGCAGCCTTTTTAAGCGCCTTTCTTGCCAACTCTACGAATTTTTGGTTTATCTTGATAGTAAATATAACATCTCCTCTTTTAAC
>CAYMVK010000030.1:0-5573 GCA_964394105.1 Candidatus Woesearchaeota archaeon
AGTAGATCTCCAAAAAAAGATAAAACTACTTATAAATAACAAAGAATTACGAGAAAAGCTAGCACGTAACGCAGTAAGGATGTCTTCCAAGTTTGATGTACATAATACTGTAAAAAAATTAGTAGCTTTATATAGGTGTTTAGTATGGGGATTATAATAGCGTTAAGTGGTGTAGACGGGTCAGGAAAAACAACTATTGCTAAAATAATTATGGATTATTTGAAGAAGAAGTATAAAACTAAAAAAATTAAAATTAAATATATAATTACATTTGACCATTTCCTTCTTAAATACATATTAAGGTTTAAAATCTCAAAGAAGAAAAGAGTTGAATTTCTTCAATGTAGTTTTCACGAGCAAAGATTACTAAATAAAGTATTATTTTTCTTATGGCCATATTGTGTATTTATAGATACTCTTATTTTTGTCCTATATGCAAAATATATCTCGGAGGATATTTATATATTCGATAGATATATCCATGACTTTTTTGTAGCATTTTATAGAAAAGGTTATGTCGGTAATTTATTTAGGATATTAGTCAAGTTTTTTCCAAAGCCGGACATTCATATCTATGTATCATGTCGTGCTGAGACTGCTAAAAAGAGAACCGAAAATACACATAATTTGCCAATAACATATTTTAGAGAATGTCAAAATATATATAACACGATAGTAGATACTTCTATAATTAAAATTAACACAGAGGCTAAAATAGAAAATGTAAAAAAGAAAATTTTTAAAATTTTGAAGGGGGTAGGATTATGAAAGTTTGTCTATTTTCTTTCCCAAATTTAGCACATGGAGGTGGTTTTGAAAAATATTTGATGTCTTTAGGTAAAGAGTTGTCAGATAGGGGATACGAGATAAATATTGTAACAATAAATAGATACCAGCAATATAAATTGGAAATTATATTAAGTATTTTATATTTAAAGCCTCGATTAAAATTTCCAGATAAATTTAGATTAAGTGTTTGGGAAATTTATGAGAGTATAGGAAAATCTAAACTGTTCGAAGTTAAATCTTTAAAAGAAATGAAAAAATATTTAAATAATGTTGATATTATTTATTCCAAAAATGAAATTTTGGATTTATCAATATTAAATTTATTAAAGGATGGAAATACACCTCCCATTGTAACAGGACTTCATACCGCTTTATACTATCCCGTAGCAAATTCAATCTACTCAAAATTTCATAACGCTATATACTCTAGCAGATTTTACAGTTCTTTACTTAAAATGTGTTCAGCAATTCATACTGTAAATACTGATCAGAAGGATTTTTTAGTAAGGATTCATCAAATAGAGCCTAATAAAATATACTTTATACCATATTGGATTGAAATAGATAATGAGATGATAAAAGAAAGATTCAAAAAATTGTCATCTACCAGTAATAATTACTTCAATATATTATTTGCTGGTAGGTTGACTGAACAGAAGGGTATTGACATTCTCTGCGAGATAATAAATAAAATCAATAGAAGAATTAACAGTAACAGTATCGATAGTAATAAGGTTATATTTCATATAGCAGGATCTGGTGAATTTGACTGGAAAATAGAAAAATTATCTAAAAGATATCCAAATATCAAATATTATGGTCATGTTAGTCAGAAAAGAATGAAAGAATTGTATCAAATTAGTGACTTAGTTATTGTTCCATCTAGATGGGAGACTGTATCTTATGTATGTTTAGAAGCACAGAGTTTTGGTATACCAGTTATAGCTTCTAGAGTTTCTGGACCAAAAGACATAGTTATAGACGGTAAAACTGGCTACTTAATAGAGCCAAATGATGTAGATAGTTTTGTCAATGCTATATTATATATTTACAAAAATAAAGATACAGAAATATACATTAGAATGTGTAAAGAATCCATAGAAAACATTAATAAAAGATTCTCCAAACAGGTTATAATCCCAAAAATGATGACTCTCTTGAAGAAAATTACGACTCAAACATAGGTGGAGGGTATGAGAAGATACTATTTTACAAAATTAGTTATGATAATAAAAAATAATGAAAAATCCTTGTTAATTTTGACTATCATTTTGTTATCTATATTATTTAATTTTACATGGTTTGATGATGAGTGTATAGTTGCAGGTGTAGACTTCTTTCCACCTATAGATGCCCACAATTACATCAAAAGAACTTTATTTATATGGGATCCGACAATTTCAGGGGGTATGCCAGCTTTTTTAGACATATCAAAAATAATTCCTTTTATATTATTTTGGGCGTTTTTTGAATCACTTGGATTGGACATAGTAATAATACAAAGATTATGGTTTGTGGGTATTTATACATTTTCAATATTGTCAATGTATTATTTTGTATCTACTCTCTTTCCTGAGTTAAGATTTAGAATTGCTAGAATTATATCATCATTATTTTATTTGTTTAATGCTTATATAGGGCTATCGACAAACCGGGTACTATCAGAATCTACAGCTTTAGCATATATTTTTACACCTTTTTTATTAGGAATTTTTATCAGATGTCTAAATTTATATGATGAAAGGAAAATTAAACATGTAATAATATTTGTTTTAGCACTATTACTGATGTCTACAAGTGTAGCAAATTTCCCATCCTATATTGCTTTTTGGATATTACTATTAAGTTTCTTTTTGTATGAGATTACTAAAAATAAGAATAAGACTATAAATTATCTCCAATATATTGCACTTGTTTTAATTTTATTGATACTAACTAATCTTTGGTGGGTTGTTCCACTTATTTTTTCAATATCTGAAAAAGATAGTAATATCACTTTATCTAAAGACATATCTCTAAAATGGGTGGTAGAAAAATCTGAAGATTCAAGCTTTCTAAATGTATTTAGACTATTTGGAAAATGGTCCTTTGATGACGGTGTGTATATAAATGGTAAATTCTATCTCTATCATCCTCAATATCCAATGTATACAAAGTTTCCTCTGCTGTTTATTACATTCTTAGTGCCAATTTTAGCGTTTTCAGCTTTACTATTTAGACCTAAGGATAGAAGAGTATTATTCTTATCTATCTTAGCAGTCATTTTTATATTCTTAGCTAAAGGTATGCATCCTCCTCTTGAGTTAATAAACGAATTGCTTTATAAATATATACCTGGATTCATAATATATAGGGACCCACCAACAAAGTTTTTACCTCTTGTTATTTTTTGTTATAGTATTCTAATAGGAATTACCATAAATGAAATTTATCACTACTTAGCAAGAAACAGAAAATTAACTAATTTAAAGCATGCATTGCTAGCTTTAATAACCGTTTTAGTACTACTAAATGGATGGCCAGTAATAACTGGTGATGTTATTCATCCAGAAGGAGGATTTCATGATGCGGTATTAGAAAATCTGAAAGGATTTCAAGCAAAAATACCTTCCTATTGGTTTGAAGCTGGTGCATGGATAAATTCTAAAGAGGAGGACTTTAGGGTACTACTCACTCCGCAAAATCCATTTTTGTCTGTACATTATGACTGGTATTTAGGTGTCGATAGGACACCTAAATTTATATATAAGCCATTAGTAACAGTTTATCCAAAAGGATTGTATGTTAGAAATGAAATGAGTTTAGGATTAGCACAGAAGATCTATAATGAAATTAAGTCAAATTCTACAAATATAGAAAAACTCTTATCAATTTTTAATGTAAAATATATACTTCAGAGAAATGATCTTGACTGGACATATTTTGGAAATCCAAAATTAACTGTATCTTCACCAACAGAAATTAAGCAAATCTTATCATCAAAAGAAGGTATAAAATTTGTAAAATCTTTTGGAAAATTAGATATCTATGAGGTAGACGATCAATTTTTTGTTCCTCATATATATATAGCTACCAACATATTATTTATAGATAGAAATATCTCAATTGAAAATCCTTGGATAGTATATAGACCAAATATAACGTGGAGAATACAAAGGGGGGTTCTTGAGGAAGAAGGAGATATATTATACATTAGTTCAAATGTGAGCACATCAATTATCTCAAGTAAATTAAATATTAGTTCTAACGAATATCCTTACTTGTTATTAAAATTTAAAACAGATAATGAAACAGCAATAGTAGTACAAATAAATCCTGAAACTTGTCAAAGATTACCCTATAAGGGTTACTTATATGCTTTAAATAGGGAAAAAGCTATAGTTAAAAATATTTATAATAGTCAGGAATGGCATACATTAGCATTTAGACTATATAAGAATACTACCGTCTACAAGATAAAAATACGTATTATACCAAATCCAAAATATGAAGAAACGTATGAAGGGAAAAAACTCCATGCATGGATAAATTCAGTTATCTTTGCAAAAAGTATTTCTTTTTCAGAAACTTTAATAAAAATGATAGAATCACAGAACTTTAGTGTAGGAAAAAGCGTGGTACTTTTAAGAAATAAATCATATAAATTGAACATAAACTTGTATGAACTTCCTAGTGTAAAGGACAATATTACTACAACTTTCAAGAAAATCAATCCAACGAAATACATAGTATCAGTAGAAAACGCAACACAACCATTCTTCTTAGTATTCTCTGAATCATATCATCCGCAGTGGAAGATCTATGTTGAAGATAAGCCAATGAAATTCAATAAAATAGTCGCTGAATATTCTCATGTTAACGTAAAAGAAGCTGAGCACGACTGGTATAAGTTTACACCAGAGGATATCATATTCTTATTCAAAAAGCCAGCAGTTAATGAAACATATCACTTTAAAGCAAATGGATATGCAAATGCTTGGTATATCGATCCAAAAGAGTTTGACAAGGATGGTGATGGCAAATTCACAATGACCATATACTTCTTACCTCAGAGTTTATTCTATCTTGGATTGTTTATAAGTGGTACAACCTTGTTCGGTTGTATAGGCTACCTATTCTATGATTGGAGAAAGGAAAAAGGGGATAAATGGACTAAAAGAATCGAGGAATTGTTAAAAGTGTTGTTAAAACGCTTAAAAATAAGAAAAACGTCTGAAACAAAATTATGAGAGAACAGCTGGGAGGATTTCCTATGAAAATATCCATAGTTGGTTCAGGATATGTTGGTATTGTAACTGGCATTGGGTTCGCTGAACTAGGAAACGAAGTAATTTTTGTTGACATCGATGAAAACAAAATTAATTCAATCAATTCTGCAAAACCGCCAATATACGAAAAAGGGTTAGAAGAACTTATGCAGAAGAACGAGAATAGATACTATGCTACGAATGACTATGAAGAAGCAATAACGAATACTGATGTTACTTTCATTTGTGTTGGAACTCCATCAAAGGAAGATGGCTCAATAGACCTAAGATATGTCGAATCTGCATCTAAAGAAATTGGAAAAGTTCTTGCCAGTAAGAACGATTTTCATGTTGTAGTAGTTAAGAGCACAGTTATTCCGGGAACCACTGAAGAAATCGTAAAACCAATAATCGAAAATGAATCTGGTAAAGTCGCGTTCAAAGATTTTGGTTTAGCTATGAATCCTGAGTTTTTGAGGGAAGGAAACGCAGTTGAGGATTTCTTTAACCCAGATAGAATAGTAATTGGTGTAAGAG
>CAYMVK010000030.1:5583-5904 GCA_964394105.1 Candidatus Woesearchaeota archaeon
TTTTAGAAGAATTGTATAAACCATTTAAATGTCCTAAGTTAATTACTGATATAAAAACAGCTGAGATGATAAAATATGTAGCAAACGCTTTCCTTGCAACTAAAATCAGCTTTGCGAATGAAATTGGAAATATATGCAAGAAGCTTGGTATAGATGTTTATAAGGTATTTGAGGGAGTAGGGTTAGATCATAGGATAAATCCTGCATTCTTCAGGGCTGGAATTGGTTTCGGGGGCTCATGCCTTCCAAAAGACGTTAAAGCTTTGATTAGAAAAGCAGAGGAATTAGGAGAAGATCCTAAAATACTAAAAGCTGTTATTG
>CAYMVK010000030.1:5914-6705 GCA_964394105.1 Candidatus Woesearchaeota archaeon
GAAGTAAATGAAAAACAACCACTAAAAATGATTGAATTATTGAAGAAACATATTCCTAATTTAAGGGATAAGAGAATTGGAATATTAGGCTTAGCATTTAAACCAGATACTGATGATGTCAGAGAAAGCAGGGCCATACTAATCATTCAAGCTCTACTGAGGGAGGGAGCTAAAATTATAGCTTATGATCCGAAAGCAATGGATAACTTTGCCAAATTATTCCCACAAATTGACTATGCCAATTCAGGCAATGAAGTCTTAGCTAATTCCGATGCTGTGTTGATAGTTACTGAATGGAAAGAATTTGAAGAATTAGATTATAAGGGAAAGATTGTAATAGACGGAAGGAGGATTGAAAAAGCGAAGAGAGAAGCGAAAATCTATGAAGGAGTGTGCTGGTGATGAAAGTAAGAAAGGCTGTAATTCCTGCAGCTGGATATGGAACAAGGATGCTACCCATTACGAAGGCGCAGCCCAAGGAGATGGTTCCAGTAGTTCATAAGCCAGTGATTCAATATGTTGTTGAGGAAGCATATTACTCAGGCATAAAGGAAGTTTTGATTATAACAGGTAAACATAAAAGGGCTATAGAAGATCACTTTGACAGAAGTGATCTACCAAAGAAAGATAAATATACAGAGGAATTGGATAAAATTCTAGAAAATATTAATCTTTTCTTCGTAAGGCAAAAAGAGCAAAAGGGTTTGGGCGATGCGGTTAGATATGCTGAGGCTTTTGTCGATGATGAACCCTTTGCTCTGCTGTTGGGGGATACGATAACCGTTCCACCC
>CAYMVK010000031.1:0-6662 GCA_964394105.1 Candidatus Woesearchaeota archaeon
GGCATAAACTGAAATATACATGGAATAAATTCAACCCTTACTCTTCTCCTCCTTCTCCCTCTTCTAAATCTCATTTTTCAACTGGTTTTTCAAGTCTTTCCAATTTATTCTCTAAAAGTAGTTTTATATTTTCATCTATATCAAATCCTTCAGCTCTATAAACTGCAATATTCACATTAGAAAGAGTGAAGAAGCCTCCAGGTCCAATTTCTCTTGTTATTAATGCATCTACATCATTTTTTATCAATAAAGTTGCCAATGAAACTCCTCTCTTCTTTTCTAAGAATCTACTCTTATTCTCAACAATTTTTTTCTCTATTATTTTTCCATTTCTCTTATCTAATGTAATTATTAAAATATGAGGACATCTTGCAAAATGATTCGATATTCTACCATCTTCATAAGGAATTGCAACTGTTATTACATCCTTCTTCTCTAATACAGGTATAAAATTCAAAAATATCATTTTAGTCTCAAAATAACTCTTCAATTCTTCTACTCTTTTCATATATTTTTCAATACTTTTTCTAGAAGGTACTAAAAAGAAAATATCTCCAAATATTGTAGGACCAGATACTCTAAATTTATAATTCTTTACTGTAATACCTCCTTCTTTCATTTTCTTTAGAATATTATCAATTATTTCTTTCTTTGGAGATACATCAAGTAATGCAAACAATGAGTTTATTAAGCTTGGAAATATCTCCTTTAGAAGGATTATTACAATGAAAATTACAAACAAAGGTTCAACAAAGTATATTTTCAAATAAGTGAGAAAGTTTGAGATTATAACACCAATAGAAATCATATAATCTACTTTTTTCTCCAGTGCAACAATTTTTACAGATTCTAATCTTGATTTACTTAATATTCTTGCTATTAGAAAAGTAATGATTATAGAGATTAGAGAAACAATAAGAACATTTCCAAATGAAACCTCTTTAGCTATTGGTTTCCCAGTTATTATATCATATAAAGAAAAAGCGCTTTCTTTCAACAAATCGTAAGCTAAGTATAGAACAAGTAAAGAAAGTAAAAAGGATGTAAAATTCTCTATTTTGTAATAGCCATATGGAAATTTTTCATCTGGCTTTCTAAAAGATAGTAATAATGAGAAATAAATTGCTATAAATTCAATAAAATCAATTAATCCATGCAATGCATCTGAAATTAATGCTGAAGAATTAGAAATAATTCCACCTACAAATTTTAAAAAAGTGGTAGTAAAAGAGAGTGCTATTGCCTTCCTCGTAAGACCTCTTTCATATTTTACATCCATCTTCTTCCATGTCTTCCCCTGAAGAATATAAATTCAGGTAATTCTCCTTTTTCAGTTTTAATAGCTGCATCTTTTACTACATCAAAAGATACTAATGGAATTATGCCATGTTGTCTTAGAACTTGAGCACAACCTCTTCCAAAATTTCCTGCAACTGCATATTTAACTCCTTTTGCTTTTAAAACCCTAGCTATACCTAAGCAAGCCATAGCTCCTCTTATAAAATTGTTTAAAATATATTCTATACTTTTTATTTCTCCATTTTCAACATCAATTATAACAAAATATGGAGCATTCCTAAAACTACCACAGACAAAATCATTTATACTTCTTCCAAGAGACGCTATTGCAACCTTCATAATTTGAAACATGTTTCATAATATATATAAATTTTTTGGATATATTTATAAAAAGCATTTAACCCTTCAACTATGAGAAAATAAAGGGAAGTATCTTCAATTTACAACATTTTTATATCCTTTATTCAACCGCCTATAGATTTTAATTTGAGTAAATAGATAAATTAAAATAAATATTCCTTCAAAGTCGACTAAAAAATTCAAGAAATAGAGAAAGATTGAGGTATATTCATTATCTAACTAATTCCTTCAACATATTAATTAATTCTTCTATCTCCTCAACAAATTTATCGAAGTTGTCCTTGGCTCTATTTAAATTCCTCTCAATAGCTCCAATGTAATCAACATCATATATAAATTTCCTAAATTTATTTTCTTTAATCTTCGTATTAATTCCAGATAGTAGTACTGCTATCTCGCTAATCCTAGCTTTCAATTTTCCGTATTCTACCATAGAATCGACTACTTTCTTATGTAATTCTTTTATCTTTTTCTTATCCTTTATTACTTTCTTCACACCGAATCACCTAAAAAAGACAAAACAAAAATAAAATAAAAAGTAAGAACAATGCTAAAGCATATACATTATCACTTTTCCTAATTCTGTCAATTTTACATATCTTCTACTTTCAAATTCTATTAATCCTTGATCTCTAAGTTTCAACGCATTGTACCAAAGCGTGGAATAAGGGATTTTATAATTTCTCTTAATCTCTTCAATCAATGCATTTGCCGTTAATCTATTCTCATATTCAAATATTTTCTTGAGTAATATCTTCTGTGTTTCGTTAAATTTAGAATTGAAGAATTTATTTACCTGTTCTCTAATAGAAGGATTTATAATTATACTAATCCTTTCTACAACTCCACTGTTTGGCGTCGTACTCTTACTAACATAAATTGGCGCTGGACTGAACCTCTCTTCAATAGTAATTGGCGCCGTACTATATTAGCTTCCATATTCTTGCTTATTATTTATTTCATATTAAAGCTTTATTCTCTTCTTACTCGAATTTATTTGAGGATTTTTCTATAATCTCTTTTTAACCAAGTAGAAGTAGGGAATAGATGCAAATAATAAAGGTAAAAGAGATTTATAATCGAAACTTCCTCTTTTAACATTCAACTCAAAAAATTCTTGATCAGTCCAATTACCTCTTTTAAAAACAATCTTACATTCCTTTTTTCCTGGATTATAAAACTTTATATTTACTTTCAAAATATTTTCTCCTCTTTTAAGATAAAAATTGCTTGGATAATAAGAGAAAGTGTCATTGCAAAAAATTTCTATTTTCAAACTTCCACTTCTTTTTGTATAATACTTAAAAAATATTTTTCCATACCTATTTTCATACAAATCTGATGAAACCAGAAAATATTTTGAAAATGAAATTGAAAAACATAAAATAGTTAATAAAGCAAGGGTAAAAATTATTTTGAAATATGTTAGTTGAGAATTCTTTAATATCATTAATTTCGAGAATCAGAAATTTGAGAAATAAAAATTAAATATTACTACTTCCAAGTGGTTCGAAACTATTTAGTGTTTTTCTTGAAGAGTTGAATATAATGCGAGGTGGTCAAAAATGGGTTTAGATTGGAACAAAATTAGAAAAGTTTATGGCATCGATGAAAGTATAATCGCAGAAGAATATAAAAAATACAGAATATTGACATGGTCTGCGATTTGTTTCCTATTCATCGCTTATGTAATAGGAGTATTATTACCGTTCCGTATATCTGTACTTAGGATAATATCAACAACGCTTATAGGGCTAATAGCCTCATTTATCCTTGGAGTAGCCCTAATGATTTATGCAATACTTAACCAAGATAAAATACCTATAGCACTGGCATTTACCCTGCTATTTGGCTTCTTAGAAGGTCTAGCAAGTTATTATGTGTTCTTTGTAGCATACACTATAGTTCCGCACTATATACTATTTGCAGCACTAATAACTACATTCATTTACTTCCTAATAATTTATATCGCTGCTATCAGCACAAAAGCTCATGAATATCCATCGAGATTCATATTTGCAATACTAATAGCGGCGTTAATACTTGCAATAATACAAATATTCATACCATTTGCTAGCTTACTATCAATATTGATAGATTTAGCAATAATTGCAGTGTTTTCAGTAGCACTATACTTTGATCTACAAAGGATAGAAAAAGAGCCCGAAAAATGGTTATCGAATGCTATAGGAATATTCCTTGACATGATAAACATAATCCTGAGAATTATAATGATATTAATCCAATTATTCGCAAAGAAAGATTAAATTTGAGATAAGTTAACTCAAATCTTCTTTCTTTCTCATCATTTTTTTATTCAAAATCTAAAAAATAAATGAGAAAGAAAGAATGAAAGAAAGATTTAACTACTTAATTAGTTCAATCAGGTACTAAATCTGAATAAGGCCAGTTAAAGTCAACTATTTCTTTACCACTAAATCCTATTGTTGCGTTTCTATATTCGTATGGGGAGTTTACACATAACCGTAACTCAACCCACTCATATTCTGATTGTATATTTCCTTGAGTTATTAAGACTTCTTTCTCTATAATATACGTTCTTATTGTACCATTTTCAAATTCTACTGTAATATAAGCCTTATCTTCTTCTATTACTCCAGATATTACTGTAATATTATAAGATTCGACTTGCTCTCCTTCGGGAAGTTCTCCATATAGTTTTAGTAATCCCTGCTTAAGGTCTTTACATATGACATACTTGCTGTAGTCTATAGGATCGACGATCATAAACCCGTAGAATACAAATCCTGTATACAGTGGCAGTATGTAAACCTCTACGGTCCTACCAGATGGTAATCTAATTGGATACAGGTACACTTCTGTAACATTAAGAATTCTAAAGCCTTCTTCCCCTGATTTTAGATACTCTACGCATAGTTCCTTTACAGTAGCAGGGCATGGATAGCTCAAGTGGCCACGATAGTAAAACTTAGCCTCTAATGTTAGGGTATTAACAAGTACATATCCTGCAAGTACATTACTTGCGCTATACTTAAGTAGCACTTGCCAGTATGGCGTATTATTAAGGACTATAAACCTAGCTATGTCTGCTAGCTCGTATATTTCTCTCTTTACAAACCATGCATGCCACCATCCGAACCTCCATTGGGCCCACCATGCAAGCTGGTTCTCTAAGACATGATCTGGTATCTTCATTATCCATTCTGGTGCGTCCTGAATATCAAACACTTCATATTTTTCTTCAGGCACGGTTGGATCCACAATCAACACTTTCTCAACATGCTGGATACCATAACAGTCAACCCTACCTAAATAAGCAACATAATATGGCTTACCCCTGTAAAAAGTATTTCTAATTTGTAGTATAGCATAGTCCTGGAAATGTTTGTATACAATTCTGTCTATCCGCCAGGGACTATTTCTCTTAAACCAATAGATCTCTATAGGGATCCTTTTGATAGTCATATTAGAGTTATCTAAGTACAATACGAATGATTCTACTGGTCTTTGCGAAAGCCATAATAGTTCTCTCGGATTTGGTATTAGGAACCAACCCCAAGTGTTCTCTGAAGGTATATATATTGGATCAACGTCTTCGACTGTGCTTATATCAACTCGACTTGATTCATTAGCTAAGGCTCTGGCAAAGAGTTCTTTGGTAAATATCCAGGTCGTTTTCCTTATTAGATAAAGCTCATCAAACTCTACTACTGTGTCATTTGGATAATCATAAATCACATTGTTAGGATTATTTAGCTGATCAATAATTCTGCTTCTCACAACTTTAGGATTAACTCCTGCAACAATTATGGGAGATACTAACAGCATTATTATGATTATAAAAGCTAAAATTACTTTGCCCCATGGATATTCGTACTCTCCTAAATATCCATAGAGTATAACTGCGATTATTATTGCCAGAATTACTATCAAAACGCATATGTCTATGTACCTTGCTTCAGTAAAGTAGAAAAATATCAAACTATCGTTTACTATAAATGCTATCAGGTATATGATCACTTGTATTATCACATATTTGCCGAACCAAAAGATGTCCCAGAAGTTCTCTAGTCTTTTTTTCTTTAATACTATGTCTTTGAGTTCTAACACATTAAAAATGCTTAGGAATACTATTATGTACCAGATGAGGGCTGCCAACATTCATGATCACCGGCAGGAATTATAATAAAATAGACTTGTTTATAAAATTATTTTAACCACCTGAAGGTAATAACGAAATTTACAGTATAATGTTTTGCCTTTTCCCACAAGTCGGACAAATTACTCTATTACCCTTTTTCTCAAGATTTATTTTTTTGATATAATATCCATCTCTCTCAATTAGCAATTCTCCACAATTATAGCAATAAGTATTTTCATATTTATTCGGCCAGACATTTCCAATATAAACATAGTATAAACCTTCTTCTTTTGCAATGTTATAGGCTTCTAAAAGTGTTTCTAAAGGAGTAATTGGAGTTTCTAGCATTTTATAATGTGGGAAGAATCTTGTAAAATGTAATGGTATATCTTTACCCAAATTATCAATAATCCATTTTACCATTTGCCTAATCTCTTCAAAACTATCATTCCAACCAGGAATTATTAAATTTGTAAGTTCAACATGAATTCCAAGCTTATGCCAGTATTTTATTGAGTCTAAAACCTCATCTAGCTCAATTCCACCACATAAATCCTTATAAAATTTCTCATTAAATGCTTTTAGATCAATATTTGCGCCATCTAAGTAAGGTCTAATCTCTTTTAAAGGTTCTTTCTCAATATATCCATTTGTAACCCACACATTGAACAATCCTTTTTCTTTTGCAATTTTAGAAACTTCATAAGCATATTCATAATATATTGTTGGTTCTGTATAAGTATGAGCAATTCCTGGGCTTTTATATTGCAAAGCGATCTCAACCAAAACTTCTGCAGGAATTTCCTCATATCTAATTTCTTCAGGTAAAGCTTGTGAAATTTCCCAATTTTGGCAATATCTGCACTTAAAATTACAACCC
>CAYMVK010000032.1:0-6628 GCA_964394105.1 Candidatus Woesearchaeota archaeon
TATCAATACTAGGGCCCGTAGCTCAGCCTGGTCAGAGCGCCGGTCTTATAAGTCCGGGCTCTGGACATAAGAAAACCGGAGGTCCGGGGTTCGAATCCCCGCGGGCCCACTTTTAAATTTATTGTTTTTATTTAACACTTTAAGAGAATGAAAGTTGAACATATGGAAATCACACTTAGCACTAAACATAGGAGAGAATTAATCAACATTACTGAAGTTGTTGAAAAATTTGTAAGAAGTGTGAATATAAAAAATGGAATTTGCTTAGTATTTGTACCTCATGCAACTGCTGCTCTCTTATGCAACGAAGATGAGCCTAACATAAGAGAAGATTATCTAAAACTTTTTGAAAGACTAGTTCCTGAAGAAGGTGAGTATTCACATAATAAAATCGATAATAATGCAGATTCACATCTACTAGCTTCTTTATTAAAATCATTTTTAGTGTTTCCAATTAAGGATTATAAATTGGTTAGAGGTACATGGCAAGAAATATTTTTAGTTGAGTTAGATGGTCCAAGAGATAAAAGAAGAGTTATAGTTCTTTGTATTGGAGTTCAGTAATAGTAAAATTATTGTACTTATTGCCTTAAAGTAGTTACAAAATTTTTTAGGTAGGAGGTGGATAATAAGTAAACTGGGACTTCAGGAGGTAAGGGAAATGAAAAGAGAAGATATTGTAGTATATGTAATTGCAAGTATATTAGGAATTCTTCTGTACATAATTTTGCTAGTAATTAACTTATTATTCATATTGTTGTCATATTTAATCCATTTATACATACTAAGACCTTTATTCATCTATCTCGTTGGAACGTACCCCTTCAACGATTTTGAGGGAACTTTACTAACATACCTTATATTCATTGCATGGGACATCAGAATTGCAATAAGAAGCAAAAAGAGAAAGTACGACGATTATTAAAGATAATTAACTTATAATTCTATCTTTCTCTCTGTTTCTTTTTCTTTGATTAAATACTTATTCACGTAAATTGGAATATTTAATCTTAAGGCTATAGCTATACCATCACTTGGCCTTATATCAATTGTTTTTATTTTACCTCTACAAGTTATGTATAAATTTGCAAAGTAGGTATCGTTTTCTAACTTTTCTATCGCTACAGCAATAATCTTCTCATAAGTCTCGTTTAAAATATTTGAAATAATATCATGAGTTAAAGGTCGATAGGGAGTTTCATTTTTTAAGGCCATTATTATAGATTGTGCCTGATTTAGGTCTATAATCATATCTAAACTGCCTTTTTCTGTGTATAGAGTTAATATAGCATAATTTTCTTTTGTTAATACATCCAAATCTTTAACTTCAACATAAAATTCATCAAAAAGTATTTCTCCAGATTTTAGTATGATAACAGATGGTATCAAAAGGAGTATATTTATAATAAAGAATGTGAGTAATCGAGTTTTACTCATAACTTATTCTTACGAGTTTTCTTTCTATAAAATATAACTTGAAGGAGGCAATATATCAACTCAGAAATATTTGGAAAATTTATAAAGTAGGAGGTAAGGAAGTCCATGCTCTAAGAAATATTAATCTTGATATTAGAAGAGGAGAATTTTTATGTGTTCTTGGACCTTCTGGCTCAGGAAAATCTACTTTACTTCATATACTTGGGTTTCTAGATAAACCAACAAAAGGTTCTATACTTTTTAAAGGTGTAGATGTGTCTAAATTGAATTCATTGGAAATGGCTCTTTTGAGAAGGAAAAAGATAGGATTTGTATTTCAGCAATTCTATTTATTTCCTAATCTTAATGTGATAGAAAATGTGGAAATAGCATTGGCAATAAATGAAGCAGATAGAGACAAGAGGATGAAAATTATTAAAAGAATTTTGAAAAAAGTTGGATTATGGGAAAGAAGATATCATTATCCTTCTCAACTCTCTGGAGGAGAACAACAGAGAGTAGCAATTGCAAGAGCACTTGCGAACAATCCAGATATAATAATAGCGGATGAACCAACAGGAAATTTAGATAGTAAGACAGGAAAGAAGATTGTAAGTATATTTAAGAAATTAAATGATGAAGGTAAGACAATTATAATAGCTACACACGATTTAAGTATTGCAAATCTTTCAAAAAGAATAATAAAGCTGAAAGATGGGGAAATTATTGAAGATACTTATCTTTACTAGCATTTTGTTTTCCTTCTCTTTGAGTTTATGTTATTTGGTAGTAGACTACATAACACTCATTTATGCTACTGGCGGCACTTTAATTTCAGTTACAGACAACTTACAGGCTATATATATAAGTCCTTTGGCTGGAGTTGAAAATAATTCCTATATTGTACCTTCTGACAATTATATTAGTGTTGTTATTCCAATTTCAAATCCAAAATATATTTATACTACAAGTAATGATGTCAACTATGTAGCTGAATCTGAATATGATATTAGTGTGTGCTTTAGTCCTTGTCCATTAATTGAATTGAAAAGTGATAAATGTGTTAATTTAGGAGATATTGATCCTGGTTATATAAGAACTGCAAGTTTCCTTTTTTATACCAATAAAGAAGGAATTTGTAATAATCTAATTCTTATAAAAAGGAATAATGATACTGTAAAGACACTTGTATTACCTTTAATAATTTACAAACCCTTAATAATAGAAGTAAAATCAGATAACAAAATATATACAGATTGGTCTTTTATTAAAATTGGATTAAAATCAAATAAAGATGTTAAAGACTGTATTTTGCATATTATATCGAACAATTATGCAAATTTAGTCAAATCAACTGAATTATATATAGGAGATTTACACAAAGATGAGTATGAGTATGTAAACATAGAGCTAACAAATGAGAAGAATTTGTATGATTTAGATCAGATAACATTTAATTTGCTTTTTACTTGTAAAGGCAATGAAGGAATTTATGATTCTTATAACACTACTTTAACATTATCTGTAGTAAAATCAAAGAAATTCGTTTATTCTTATGTTAAAAACAACAATTTGTATATTGGGCAGGAGAATACTTTAGAAATAAATGTAGAGAGCAATAAGAAGTTAAAATACATGTGTATAAAAATATTAAAAAATGATGTTTTCAAAAATGAAGATGATTTGGAAAAATGTATTTATGGAGACTACAAGAGATTTGAATTCAAAATACCTGTAATCATAAAAGAAGATTTAGAGGAAGGATATTATGAAATTAAATATGAGTTAGAATACGAAGATTTTAATAACAAATTATATTATCAGAAAGATTCTTTTTCTGTATTTTTGACTACTTATGATAAAATAAAAACATTTTTAGATAAAGTTGAAAAAGAAAATAAGGTTTATAGGGTATCTTTGAAATTAGTCAACCCATCAAAATCTGAAAAGAAAAATGTTATTTTGATAATTAATCAATCTTCTTCATATTCCACATTGAAGAATAAATATTATATAGGTAACATTGTGCGTGAGGATTATGAGACTGTTGAGATAGAGTTAATACCAAAGGCAAGAAAATTCTTCTTGAAATTTATTATCTGTGAAGGATCAAGATGTTACAATGATGATATTTTGGTAGAAATAACAAATATTCAATTAGGTTTTAAGAGTATTCTTTGTATAATTACTTGTTTGATTGTTGCACTAGTAATATTTCTTTTATATATTCGAAGGAGATTTCTTAACAGATTAATTAAAAAGATATTATGAAAATTTTAGATATTTTAAATTTCTCATTGAAAAATTTATCAAGAAGAAAAACAAGAAGTTTATTAACTATATTAGGTTTTGTAATTGGTATATCTTTATACATAGCATTTATTAATGTAAGTTATGGAGTAAAAAGTAAAATTTTCATGTATTTAGAGAGGTTGGGATCTAATAAAATAATTATTGAGCCTTATTCGGGTTTTATGATAGAAAAAGAAGATATAGATAAAATCAAGAGAGTTAAGTATGTTGATGTTATATTTCCATTGGGATTCACAACTACTACAATAAAATACAAAGGTAAATTTTACAATGTATTTGTAACAGCTGTAGATGCTCCTTATGATATGTTTGAGGAGTTTGGGATAGGTTTGGAAGAAGGTAACTATATTAAGAAGAAGTATCAGGCTTTGATTGGATATACATTAGCGAAGAAGGATTTAGAGAGTATAAGAATTGGAGAAAAGATAGAAGCAGGTAAATGCAAATTTAGAATAGTAGAAATAACATCACCCACTAACTTACCTATTTATGATAAAAGAATTCTCGTATCTTTTGAAGATGGGAAATCATGCTTTAATATTTCTAATTATGCTGCTGTTATAATAGCGGTAGATAGACCAGAAAATATAGATTATGTTATAGATACTCTTGAAAGATTGCTTAATAAAGATTCTAAAAGATTTATTATTATTTCCTTAAAAGAGACAATAAAAAATGCAATGAAAATAGTTAACATAGTTAATTATTTTATTTTAGCTATTTCAACCCTTGCAATGCTTATTGCCATAGTACAAATAATAAATGTAATGTATACAGCAGTATTGGAGAGGAGGAAGGAAATAGGTATATTGAAAGCTATAGGAGCTTCAGATTTTGATATATTTTTATTATTTGTGGTAGAATCTGGTCTAATGTCTTTGATTGGTGGTATTATAGGATGTATCGTTGGTAATTTTTTTGGAATATACATTACACATATAATTTCCCATAAAATAGGAATATTAATACCGTTTAAAATTGATTTGTTTATGAATTTACTTATGGCTATCATTTCATTCTTTATAGGAGTATTAGCAGGGATATTGCCTGCTAGAAAAGCTGCAAAGTTGAACGTTATAGATGTTATCAGATATGGTTAAAGAAGTTAAATAAGTTTACAACTTTCCTAACTGTTTTATAAGGTGAGGGTAATTGCAGATCTTCATATCCACAGTAAGTATTCTAGAGGTACTTCGAAAAATTTGGATTTAAAGAGCATAGAGTATTATGCTCATTTAAAAGGTCTAAATTTAATGGGTACAGGAGATAGTACACATCCTGTTTGGTTAAATACATTGAAAAAGGAACTAAAAGAAGTTAATGATGGTATATACATTAGAAAAGATAAAAAGTATGATGTATTTTTCATGATAACGACAGAAATAAATATTTCCTTTGAATATCAAGGAAAATTAAAAAGAGTTCATCATCTTCTTTTATTTCCTTCTATAGAAGTAGCTGAGGAATTCAACAACTATTTCTCTAAATCCTTCGATCTTTCATCTGATGGTAGACCTACTTTTAGGATGACTGCAAAAGAATTTGTAGAAAGAACGATAAAAGATATAAACGGAGAAATCATAATTATCCCTGCGCATGTATGGACTCCTTGGTTTTCTCTTTTTGGGTCAAAATCTGGGTTTGACAGTATAGACGAATGTTATGGTGATGCAGTAAAATACATTTATGCTCTAGAGACGGGATTGAGTAGCGATCCTTTAATGAATTGGATGGTCTCAAGATTGGACGAATTTATCTTAGTATCAAATTCCGATTCCCACTCTTATTGGCCATACAGAATTGGGAGAGAAGCTAATATATTCTATTTAGATAATCTAAGCTACAAAGAAATTTATAGAATTCTGAAGGAAAGGAAAAAAGGGAAGGTCGAAACAATAGAAGTTGAACCTTCTTATGGAAAGTATCATTACGATGGCCATAGAAAATGTGAAATATGGCTACATCCAAGAGATTCAATAAAATTGGGTAATATATGCCCAGTTTGTGGCAAAAAATTAACTTTAGGAGTGCTTCACAGAGTCTATGATTTGGCGGATAGAGAAGAAGGATTTAAACCTAAAAATGCTCAAAAATTCTACTATACTTTACCTCTCCAAGAAATTATTTCATTATATCTGAATAAAAATCCCTTATCTAAAGAAGTATGGGATTTATATACAAAATTTGTTAATAAATTTGGAAATGAATTAAATGTGTTAATATTTGAAGATATAAATGAAATAAAAGAATATTATGAAGAATTAGGTGATATTATAGAGAAGATGAGAAGTAACACTCTGAAAATAAGGCCTGGTTATGATGGGGTATATGGAGAGATAATTTTGAATGAAAGTGAAAGTATAGAACCCAAATTTGAGATAAAACAAAGATCTTTACATGAATTCTTTAAACCTTGATAATATTTACCAAACCCTCATATATTTTTAATAATTCTTTCGCATTAGAACTTAGAGACCCATTAGTTAATATTATCACAGGTTTTCTAAATTCATTTGATTTAGCGAATGCAAACGTAATATCACTTTCAGATATTTTCTTTTTATCTTTTATTATCACAATATATTTCTGTTTCAATAAGTTATTCACCTCAATTTCGATGAGATATGTATCTTCATCAAATTTAGTTATAACTCTTCCTAATTCTCTCATTACATTGACCAAATTTACACTTTCTTTTACCTTTATCTCTTTTTTTCTCTTTACTACTTCTATTTTTGGTTTTACTTCTTTACTAACTTTTTTGCTTATAACTTCTTGAACTTTTTCCACTTTTTCTACTTTCTTTTCTTCTTTGTAAAATCTGTCAATAATTATCTTCTCAGCCTCTTCTTTAGGCACTTTGTAATATCTCCAATATTTTATTTCATCACCTTTTATG
>CAYMVK010000033.1:0-6215 GCA_964394105.1 Candidatus Woesearchaeota archaeon
GTTAGAGAAGTTTTTTGATGAAATAAAAGGAGGGAAAGAACTATTAACAGATTTTTTGGAAAAAGAAGGGTTAAAAATTGCGAAAGATAGGAAGCTTATAAAAATAGCTGTTAAAGCAGAAGAATTTGTTAGTTTAACAAAATTAGGTAGAGATATAGCTAAAAGGGTTAAGATTAAAGAAGAAATTGGTAAATTGACTCCAGAGATAATAAAGAAAGGTCTATGGAAAGGAAAATCTTTTAGAGCTTACGATTTAAAAGCAGAAGTACCAGAAATCGAGATGGGGAAAAAGCATCCATATATTAGGTTTATAGAAGAGTTGAAAGAAAAGTTGATTTCATATGGATTCGAGGAGATGGAAGGTCCCATCATTGAATTGATGTTTTGGAATTGTGACTGTTTATTTATGCCACAAGATCATCCAGCAAGAGAAATTCATGATATTTTTTACATAAAAACTGTCAAAAAGGGAGATATTCCTGTTGAAGAGCTGAATAAAGTTAAAAGAGAGCACGAGAAATATTGGAAATACAAGTTTGATGAAGATTTCTCAAAAAGACTTATCTTAAGGAGTCATGTGACCTCTATTTCAGCTAGGAAATTGAGAAATGTGAAGATTCCTGGGAAATATTTTTCTATAGCGAAAGTATTTAGGCCAGATGAAATAGATTGGAAACATTTCATAGAATTCTATCAATTAGAAGGTATCATTGTTGGTGAAAAGGTTAGCTTTTGTAATTTACTCTATATAATGGAAGAAATTTTCAAAAATTTGACTGGACTGAAAGAAATAAAATTTGTTCCTGGATATTTCCCATTTACTGAACCTAGTTTAGAAATTTTTGGTAAATTGGATAATAAATGGATTGAATTGGGTGGTGCTGGATTATTTAGGCCACAGGTGGTTAGACCTGTCTTTAGAAGGTTTGTTCCTGTAATAGCATGGGGTCTTGGTTTAGATAGGATGTACTTGGCGAAGTATGGTCTTAAGGATATTAGAGAAATACATACATATAAACTAAAATATCTAAGAGAAGTTCCTCTAAAATAAAAAATGCCCAAGATAAATATATACAAAGATGATTTGGAAGATCTAGTTGGTATTAAATTTGATAATATTGAATTCTTAGAAGAAGCATTATCATATGTGAAGTGTGAACTAGAAGAAATATATACAGATGAAGATGGTTACGAAGTCTTAAAAATAGAGACTAAAGATAGTGTAAGGATAGATTTGTGGTCTGTGGAAGGTATTGCACGAGAGTTAAGATCAGTATTGGGTTTAGATACTTCATATCCAAAACTTATTCTTGAGAAGAGTGAAAATTACAAAATTTTTGTAGATAATAATTTGAGAGAAATCAGACCTTATATAGCAGGAATAATAATCAAAGATACCAAATTAGATAAAAAGGCCATAAAAAGTTTGATAGAATTTCAAGAAAAAATAAATTTCTCTTTTGGTAGGAGAAGAAAGAAATTAGCTATTGGAATGTACGATTTAGATAAAATAAAATTTCCTTTATACTATAAACTAGCAGATCCTAAGGAATATAAATATAAACCTCTCAATTATTCTGAAGAGATGTATTTAGACGAAGTTTTTGAAAAAACAGATAAAGGCAGGGAATATAAATGGTTGCTAGATAGATTAGAAAAATATCCTGTATTAGTAGACTCTGATAACAAAGTATTAGCATTAATTCCAATATTAAGTTCTGAAGATTTGAAAATAACGGAGAATACAAGAAATATTTTTGTAGATATTACTGGAACAGACCCAAATGCTATTGAACAAGTTGCGACTACTATAGCATTCAATTTATTTGAAAGGGGTTCTTCAATAATCGAAGTAGTAACGGCCTACGATGAATTTGAGGAAGTTTATCCAAAAATAAGAGTAAGGGAAATAGAAGTAAATAAAAAAGAAATAGAAGATATGATAGGTGTAGAATTGTCGGGAAATGAGATAGAATTTCTTCTTAGGAAGCTTAGATATGATGTAAATGTTGAAGGGAATAAAATAAAAGTTATTCCACCTCCTTATAGGTATGATATATTTGATATCGTCGATATTGCGGAAGATTTGGCTATTTCATATGGTTATAACAATCTGCCTAAGAAAAAAATAGAAATAGTAACTTTTGGTGGAAAAACAAAGACTACCAAATTCATAGAAAAATTGGAGGAAATATGTGTTGGTTTAGGATTAATACAAATTCATACTCCAGTATTATCATCTAAAGACACTCTTTTGGATAAAATGGATAGAAAAGTTGATCTTATAGAGTTGGAGAACCCTGTATCTTCGAGCTATGCTTATATAAGAGATTGGTTAATACCTAAATTACTGGAATTTCTATCAAAAAATACGAAAGAACCATATCCACAAAATATATTTGAAATAGGTAAGATAGCTAAAATCGAAAGAGATAAAATAGTAGAAGAATTACATCTAGGCATTGCTTTAGCATCTAAAGATTCAGATTATAGCAGAGGTAAGAGTGTATTAGAAAGAATACTTAAGAGTTTAGATATAGATACTAAAAAGATTATCTATGAAAGAGAAGACCACTCTTCTTTTATTCCTGGTAGAAGAGCAATTGTAATTTACGAAAATGAAAAAATTGCAGAAATTGGAGAAATACATCCAAAAATATTAGAGAAATTTGATATAATGATGCCTGTTACTGCGATAGAAATAAATCTAAGTAAATTGATGAATATTTTATCTTAATTTCTTTTTTACAATATAAAGGAACAATAATAAGAGAATAAAACCCATAAAGAAAATCATTTCTTCCTTGTATTTCCCATATAAACCAAATCCGATATAATCAATAACAGTACTAATAATTACAGTAAGTATAGCTGGAATAATTATAGCAAGTATAATTCCAGTTACTATAGATTTCAAGAAATTAAATTTTCCCTTTTTTCTGGGAAATAATGAATTACCTATTTTCCAAGGAATTCTCGAAAGATTTATGATTACAAACAGGAACAAAAATAGTACAAATTCAAAAGAGGATAACATTTCTAAAAACCCAGTAGCATAATACCCCATAATTTTCTTTAGATTTTCTTTTGATTTAAATCTTGTATAATCTTCTGATCGATTCTATTGAAGACCTTTCAATTTCAAATATTAATTTATTTAACCTTTGAAAAGATTTTAGAGACTTATCAATTAATTTGATTGTATTCTTATTAATAAAGCCTTTTTTAATATCTTTTGAAACTTCTACTAGGTTATTGAATAGATCTAATTTTATTTTGTCATATTCCTTTAACAGTTTCTCTAATTTACCAAATATTTTCTTATATTCTTTTTCCGAAAGATTTGTTTTATGCTTGTTGCAGAAATTATTTAAATTTTTTACTATATCATTATAGACTTTTAAGATCTTCACCAATTCTTGTAATCTTTCTTTTAATTCATTCTCCATTTTCTCGTTTTGTCTATTTTTTAAATTAAGAAACAAAAATTATTTAAAATAGTCTTTAATATCTTATCAAGAGCCCCGGTAGCTCAGTCGGGTAGAGCGGCGGCCTCGTAAAAGATGATGAAGTACGGCTATAATGATTGATGAATAAACTGACCAGCACTGACGAGAAAGCCGCAGGTCCCGGGTTCAAATCCCGGCCGGGGCTTATATCTTTTTCAATTTTATTAAACTACTAACTGCTGCCGTTTAAGTGATATTCTCTACCTACGAACTTAGCCTACATTAACCCTGAATTTTTATTTCATTAGGATTTCTTGCTGTAAATTCATAAAACTCAATATCCCAACCACAAACACCACTTAACACGCTTTTAAACCAATTTTTTACTAGTTTCCTACTTTCTTTTCCTTCTTCTCCGGTAAGTTCTCCTACTAAAACAACTATAGCTTTTTTCTTGATATTTGGTAAAATATCTGTTAATCTGCAAACAAGATTAAGCATCAGAGGAGTTGTATTATTCCAATATACAGGAGAAGCAAAAACAACTATTTCAGCTTCTTTTAATTTTTCTTTTATTTTTCTTACATCATCTACTATAGGACATTCTCCTTCCTCACACTTTAGGCCCCAGTACATAATTTGATTTTCATTTTTGATAACTCAAAAATTTCTATAACCTCTAGACCCCTCTCTTTGGCAATATTTATCGCCGCTACTTTTGAGTTACTTCCTTCTTTTCTATGAGAACCACATATGATAATTGCCTTTGCCATATTCTTGGATTATAAAATTATAACTCAAAAATTCTTTAGGTACATATCAAAGAGCTTGGAGAAGAGTTATATCTCATTCTGCAAATATTTTTTACATTAGGTTACAGAAAGAAGTTAAATATAAAGGAAATTAAGCCTCTATAATCATTTTATTTTTGTAAGAGTTTCTTAGATAAAGTATGATGAGCGGCTTCGGGACTGAAAGATGAAGACACCAGCTATCTCTGATTTTATCTTATACTCAGCAATTTTATGGTTTATTAACATTTTTAGACATATTTCATATTATCTAAATAGAGAGAAAGGTGTAGAGACTTATATTGATTCATTCGAAAGTCTTTATTTGCATAGTAGATCAAAGTATATGAAAGATATCTTGAAGGACTTGTTTTTATCGTTTTTATTTGTATATTTACACTTAACTTTTAATTTACCTTTCTTTATTTTTGGGATGGTAGTAGATTCTATTATAGATGTATATATAGCCTTTTGTGGTAATTTTTACAATAAAATAGTAAAATCTAGAGTTGCTAGATTTGTTCTCAGAGAGATAGTAATACCTTATATAGCATTTGCATCTGTATTTTCTTTTTTATCTGTTGACACTTCTCTATTCATACTTACATCTTTTACTGCTATATCTCTAGAATTTGCCTTACTACATTTGAGGCATAGAAAAAAGTAGCATCACAAATGTTTTTATATTTAAATTTATCTAAAAAAGATGTTTTACTTTTCAAACAACCGATTTATTAATTATTTTAATTGTATGAAAATGATTTTTTCTTATGTGCGGGATATTTGGAATAGTGGCAGAGCATGAAATTCCTATCGAGTTTGCATTAAAATGTTTAAAGAGATTAGAATATAGAGGTTATGATTCTTGTGGTTTTGCAACTGTCGAAGGTTTTTTGATGAAGAAAGTTGGGACAGTTGATAGCTTAATAGAGAAAGTGAATAAGAGCTTGAGTTCAAAAATTATAATTACTCATACTAGATGGGCAACTCATGGGGGCGTTACGGAGTATAATGCTCACCCCCATTATGATTGTAATAAAAAAATCTTCATTGTGCATAATGGGACAATCGATAATTATAAAGAGATTAAAAAGTATTTAGAGAAGAGAGGACATAAATTTTACAGTGAAACAGACTCAGAATTATTTGCCCATTTTATAGAAGATGGATTAAAAGAGGGCAAATCAATGAAAGAAATAATTCTAGATATATTTAAGAGTTTTGAAGGAACATATGCTGTGTTAGTGTTGATCAAAGGAATTAATAAGTTATATGCTTTTAAGAAAGATTCTCCTTTGGTAATAGGATTAGGAAAAAGAGAAAATTTTGTTGCATCTGATATTTATGCATTTATTCATAAAACTAATAGATTTATTGTACTAGATGACTATGAATTTGCAGAAGTTTCTCCAAATAAAGTTGTTATTTATGATAGAGATGGAAATATTAAAACTAAAAAAGTAAAAGTAATAAAATGGGTCGAATTTAAATCCGACAAAGAAAAATATGACCATTATATGATAAAAGAAATAAAAGAGCAGCCATTATATTCCAAGATCATTATTGAATCTTTGAATACAGATCAATTGTCTATTTTAGAGAAATTTGTAGATAAAATGAGAGATTCAAATAGAATAGTATTCATAGCTGCTGGAACATCTTATCATGCATCTCTATTAGGTGCTTATTATCTAAGAGAGTTAGGGTATAATGCTTATGCAGTATTAGCATCTGAATATAAAACTTTGATGATTTATGACAAAGATACTTTATTAATACCTGTGTCTCAATCTGGAGAAACAATGGATGTTATATTGGCTATAAAAGATTTGAAAAATAAAGTTAAAGATGTCATTTCTATAGTTAATGTGCCTTATTCCACAATTCAAAGATTGTCTTCTCTAAGTTTAGAAATAAAAGCAGGACCAGAAATCTGTGTTGCTGCAACAAAGACTTATACAAACCAGGTTATAAC
>CAYMVK010000034.1:0-2791 GCA_964394105.1 Candidatus Woesearchaeota archaeon
CCTATAGACTACGTAGCTTTTGCACCATCAGGTAGAGAGGTAGAAGAACTTTCAGAAAAAGAAATTATAAAATGCTTGAGAAAGAAGAAACCAGCTTCTTATCTAAAATCAGAATATGATCCCTTAGAAAAGAAAATATTAATGTTTAAGAAAGATGTAAAAGGGAAAAAATGTGCTATACTATTTGATAATGAAGGTAATGTATTGGCAAGGGTATCCATAAAAGATATTCAAGAAATATTAGAAAAAATTGAGAATATTTATGCTATATTAATTGATGAGGCTACGGAAGAAATTATAAAAACTCTAAAGAAAAAAGGGATTAAGAAAATAATAACTGTATAGGCGAAAGGGGTTGGGACCCTGAGTTCTGAGGTCAGGCCCGAAAGGGAGCAGCCTCAGACTTAGGGCCCCAACGCCCGCCAATTTATTTTTCATATTATCAAAGTTTACTACGAAGATAATTGGAGTTTATATTAAAGCAATTTTTAAGAAATTGGGCCCGCCCGGATTTGAACCGGGGACCTCCCGCTTGTAAGGCGGGCGTCATACCACTAGACCACGGGCCCAACTTGGTATTATAATTACACTCTTAATTGTTCTTACTTTTTATACTTCCTCTTCATGACTTACACTCCCAGGAGACCTTACCCTACTTGTTTTTACTATGCTTCTCCATTCTTTTGCTAATTTTTCTAGAATCATGGAAAATGTTGTGGATGGACTTAATATTAACTTTTTTCCAAATCTTTCTCTTTTTATTAAACCAAAATTTACCAATTTTGGTAATACTTTGTTGTAAAAAGTAGCCTTTGAGAAATTATTTTCTTTTATCCAGCTTGCAATTTCTTCCCCAAACATTTTCTGTTTTTTCAATAAGGTTTGAATGAAAGATAATGCAATTTCATGGTATTTTTCCTCATATTTAGTTGGGAAAATATGCTCTATTATATCTTTTAATTCCCATCTTATGTCAGGATCCAAAGTTTTCCACTTTTTACTATCTTTTGGGGGGAACCATAGAGATTCTTTTGAAGGAATACCTTTTGAAGGTACGACCATATTTATTATTCTTTAGACATGGAGAAATATGAAATCTTAATACAAGAATTAGAAGAGTTGCTTAGAGAGCATCCCCTGGCATATACTGCTCTGCAAAATTTGCTGGAAGATACAGAAATAAAAGCACTGATAGAGCAGGTAAATACTGTTACAGTACAAAGATTATTTTATAATGACCATGGTATAATTCATTCTCTTATAGTTACTAGAAATGCCATTAAAATAGCTAAAATTTTGAAAAAGAAAGGAATTTTGTTCAATATAGAAAAAGAAAAAGTAGGTGATTTTGAAGATGTGCTTGTATGTCTAGTAATCGGATCTTTTTTACACGATTTGGGAAATAGTATACATAGGTATAATCATGATTTATTAGGTGTTATTCTAGCGAAAGATTATGTATTGAGGGTGTTGGAGAAATTATATAAAGGTAATAAAGAAAAAAAGATAAGATTATGTGCCTATATTCTTGATACAATATATTCTCATGAAGGAAATTTTCCAATAATTGCATTGGAGTCAAAAGTAGTTGCATTGGCAGATAGTTTAGATATGGAGGAAGGTAGAGCTAGAATTCCTTATAAACTAGGTCAACCAGATATACATAAATATTCTGCTTTGGCTATAAAGAAAGTCGAGATCCTAGAAGGAGAAGACAAACCTTTGTTAATAAGAGTAGAGATGGCAGAATCTTCTGGAGTATTTCAAATAGAAGAGTTGGTAATGAGAAGGATAAAAGCTGGAAATATGGGTAATTTATTGAAAATAATAGCCCATGTGAAAAGTACAAACGACATAGTTATTTATCCGAAAGAAAGCCAGTAGAAGGTAAGAATCTTATAATATCTTCTTTTTTTATATTTAGTAATTCTTCTATTTTTCTTGCAATCATCTCCTTACTCATATTTCCAGGGCGTATAATTATATAAGAACTTAATTTATTTAGTATATCTTTATTAAATCCAAATACAACCTCTTCTTTATTCTTCACGCCGATAATCATGTATAATTCAATATTCTTTACATAGTTTCTCTTACCATATACCATAAATGAACCTATTTTTATATATTCACCAGCGGGAGCTTTTTTTGATATTTGATTTGGTAAAATATAAAAAACATCTACAGCATGTAAACCTATCTTCCAAGCACTTGAAAAAACACCACAAAATCTAGCAGCCTCTTCTATTGATTTCATAGATGCCTTTTGTCCTTTCTTTATTATAACAAAAGGAGATCCATGAACTTCTGCATGTAATACAAGATCATCTTTTTCTAAATATTTTTTGATTAATATTTCATTTTGTTTGGCATTCTTTCCTCCTACTACTAAAAAACCCTCACTAGTAAAAAACCATCTAAACTTCTCATACCATTTACCTTTTTTCTTTATCCTTATTTTACTTTTCTCTCTGATATATTCGTTTAATCTCTTTAATTTGTTTTTTAACTTTTTTATTCTATTAAATAGCTCTGATATCTGTCTTGAAACTTTTTCATTTTTCTTTATTCTTATTTTTATACCATATTTTTCAAATTCAAAATCTTTATTTTCTTTTTTAATATATTCGTCTATATAATACATGTTTTTCTTTAAATATTCGGCTATATCTTGTAATTTCTTGATTTTATCCAATAATTCTTTTCTCCTTTTTTCTAACTCCTCTTTCTTTCTACTTATTTCTTCTTTTGCCTTTATTATCTCTCTATTTGTATATATATTAGCTATGAC
>CAYMVK010000034.1:2801-6105 GCA_964394105.1 Candidatus Woesearchaeota archaeon
ATTGTATACTAATTCTCCTAATAAATTCCAAATTTTTTTGATGATATTCTGGCCTATACTAACTCCCTTTATATTTTTATCAATATTTAATTTACTACATATATATTCAGCATATTTTTTTGTTAAACCTAAATTTCTTGCAAGGATTTTTACTAACTCTTTATCTTTACTGAGATATTTTATTAAGATTTCAAAATCGTCTATGAAATTTTCTTTTACTTCTGGGTACATTGTAAATTTCTCACCCCTTTTTATTTTTCTATCCTTATATTCTTTACTTAAATCACAAAATTCTATTTTTCCATTTTTTACTAATAAGAAATTATTCGGTGGTATTAGTTCTATATAACCTTCATAATTATCATTAAATGTAATTTTTACTATTCTATCTACTCCTATTTGATCTACCTTTAATATATATTTTAATCTTTTTCTTAAAAATTGGGCTTTATGGCTTAACTTTTTTGTTTTTATTAATTTTTTATCGGTTAGGAAGATAAAACCTTTATTTAGGTCTATATTGAGGTAAATACTTCCTAACCCTTTTTTATATAAAGAAAAAATATAAAATCTATCCTTACAGTAGATTTTTCTTATAACAGTTCCTGAGATTTTATCTGCTATCTCGTTTAATAACCTCTTTAACTCAATGCCAATTAGACCCATTCTTTATAGTATTTATCTATTATATCCTTCAATTTTTTTGCAGCTTCTCTAGGACAGTTTGATTTTATAATAAAACCACCAACAATTACTATTTCTGGTTTATATTCTAATATATCAATCAAACTTTTGTCATTTATACCACCAGCAACAGCTAGACTTTTTTCTATGTAGTTTCTATATTCTTTTAAAAATTCTAATGGAGAAATTCCTTGAATTTGTTGATCTTTACCAATATGCAATAGAATATAGTCTACATCTTTCGTATTCAACCATTTTATTCTTTCTATTATATTTTGAACATTCATTAAGTCTATCATAATTTCTACTCCCAATTCTTTTTTAGCTTTTATAGCTTCTTCAATTGTTTTATCTGCTGCAGCCCCCATTATAGTAATTATATCAGCTCCAGCTTTTGCAGCTATTTTTACTTCAAGATATCCAACGTCCATTGTTTTCATGTCTGCTAAGATAAGTTTACCATATTTACCAAATGCTTTTTTTATTTCTCTTACAGCTTTTATCCCTTCTTTCTTAATTAAGGGAGTTCCAACTTCAATTATGTCTACAAAATCAATTACTTCTTCTGCAATTTGCTTTGCATCTTTTATACTCAAAACATCTAAAGCTACTTGCAATTTTGTCTTTGTCATCTTTAACATAAATAAGGAATAAAACCTGTTTTTAGTTTTTAAACAACTATTTGGTTAAGTATAATAGTAGCCGGGGTGCCCGAGTGGCCAGGGGGCCGGCTGCAGACGGTGCTATGATTAGATGATTAGGCAGGCACCGGTAGACCCGGGTTCAAATCCCGGCCCCGGCTATTTAAAATTTGACCTCTCTAATGACAAATTGTTACTAGAATACTTGGTATTAGCTATTATTTCAATTTTTTTAACTCTTTCAATATTTCTTTCATTAATTTCTTTATTTTTTGGAGTTCTATGAATGCAAATATCATACCTATAATCAAAAGAATATCACCAAACTTTATTTCGAATCCGCCTATAATCATTACCTTTGGTTAAAAAAGATAATTATGTAAATATTTTCCCTTTCTAACCTTATTTTGTGAGAATACCTAAAGCTAATAATAATGGGGAAAGTAGTTATAAAGGAGCATACTGCTGATTTTGAATACGAAGTATATGCAGATGATTTAGAAGAATTATTTTTACTAGCTGCGAAAACACTCTTTAGAGCCTTAGCAGATATAGAAAAAGTAGATAAAAAAATTGAACGTATTATTGAATTAGAGGCAGATAATATAGATATGTTGCTACATTCTTTTTTAGATGAGCTATTATTCTTATGGCATACCGAAAATATTCTTTTTTCAGATTTTTCTATAAAAATCAGCAAGAAACAGAATAAATTGCGACTTATTGCAAAATGTTTCGGTGAATATTACAATAATAATAAGCATTCTTTACGTTTAGATGTGAAAGCAGTTACCTGGCATAATTTCGAGATAAAAAAGAAGATAGAGGAGGGAAAAGAAGTGTACTATGTAGATGTGACATTGGATATATAGCTAGGCTCCAATTTTGATTGATAATAAGTTATATAAGTAATCGCTTCTAAGATTATCTTAGATTACACTTCCTAAAAATATAATATGAGTTATTCCGTAATTGTACTTGCGGGTGGGGATTCGGCAGGATTTTTAGATTTAGGTGAAGTTTACTATGGGCTTCTAAAGATTTTAGATAAATATTTGATAGAATATAGTCTGAATATAATTGATTATATTCCAGATATCGAAAATATTATAGTTCTGCTGTCAAGAAATTTTTCAAATTATCTAAGCATTCTTCAAAATGCTTTAGAGAAATATAATGCAGTCGTAATGATAGACGAAGGGTACGGAAGTGCATACGCTGTTTATAAAGTGCTAAATAAGATAAAAAGTGAATTTGTTATAATTTGTGATGCTAAGGCAGCTTTTCTAGATGAAATTACATTTTTAGATCTATACAATAATTGTATTTTTGGATACATAGATAAAGACCAAAAATCACAAAGTATTATAATGAATAAAGGAAAAATTGTTAAAATAAGCGATAGAAATACATCTTCTATGAAAAATTTGGGTGTGTATATAGTAGATATAGAATTATTGAAGAGGTATTTAGCAAAAACACCAATTAATAATAACTCTAAGAAATTTTCTATAAAAGATACAATAAATATAATGCTGGAAGATAATATACCTTTTAGTGTAATTAGATTAGATAGATCAAGAAGGATAACAAATTTATACAAATACATTGAAACTACTCTCGAATTATTGAGTATAAATTATGAAGGAGATAAAATTAAGATTTATGATAATAGTATAGAAATAATACCGCCTGTATATATTGGAAAAAATGTAAAAATAGAGAAAAATTGTGTAATTGGTCCAAATGCAATTATTTATGACAATGTGAAGATAGGTCGTAATTGCATTATAGAAGATAGTATCATTATGGATAATGTAAGAGTACACCCATTTTGTCATATAAAGGATAGTTTAGTAGGTAGTAATACTGTTGTTTACCCTTTCATTAGTACAATTAATCTGAAAAAAGAAGATTCGAACAGATTTGTCATAATAAAGAAAGATTCTATTTTGCATCCTCTATATAAGTTCTATGCC
>CAYMVK010000035.1:0-5789 GCA_964394105.1 Candidatus Woesearchaeota archaeon
CAATAGTAACTTATATCATCCAAGAGAAGATACACGCTTAATTGAAGACTATATTTTAGAAAATAAAAATTTATTTATTAATAAGGAAATACTAGAAATGTTTTGTGGTTATGGTTATATATCTATACTATTAAAGAAAATAGGAGCAAGAAAAGTAATAAGTGCTGATATAAATGAAAAGGCTTTAAAAATAGGTAAAAAATTAGCTGATATAAACAATGTTAATGTTAAATTTCTAAAATCAGATGTATTTGATAACATAGTTGGCGCCTATGATATAATTGTAGCAAATTCACCCTATCTTAAAGGTTATCCAAGAAGTATTGAAGAACTTTCCTATTATGCTGGTCCAAATCTTGAAATAGTATATAAATTTCTATCTCAATTACCATATTTTATGAAAGATGATGGTTTTACTCTTTTAGTACTATCTTCTTTATCAGATTCAGAAAATGTGATGAAATTTTTGAAGAGAATGAAGTTAAACTATCAAATAGTAAAGAAAAAACATATATTTTTTGAAGATCTCTACCTCCTTAAAATTGAGAAAAAGAAAGAGGATAATTCCTCTTGATGAATTGGTAATAAGTATAGCAGAAAATATATTGAAGAATCGTTTAAGGATAGTAGGTAAAAAGAATTTTCTATCCTTAGTTAAAAAAGAACTAAAAAAGATAGATTCAAGATATACAGTGCCAGAAAAAAGGTTTTTAAAGATAATAGTAAGTAGTAATAAAATAAGAATTAGGCTCGAGACAAAAAAAGGCGAATTAAAGGAAAAAATATGTCCTATATGTGGAAATAAATTGGAGCCCATGTATTTTATAAATGTTCTAGGAAAAAAAGATATATACGGTTATAAATGCGGAGTTTGTGGAATAAAAATCAGGAAAGGTTATGAGATGCCAAGGGCATTGATATTCGAGTATAGAAGTTGATTTAATATGAATAAAGAAAAAGTAATTGTTTTATTAGAAAAGTTAAAAGAATTTCTGAAAGATAAGAAAGCCCCTGTATTTAATGTTGTGGATTTCATAGATAATCCTTTTAAATGCCTTGTCTATGCAATATTAAGCACAAGAACAAAAGATGAGGTAACACTAAAAATAGCGAAACTTCTTTTTGACAAAGTGAAAAATATTGATGATTTGATAAATATAGATGAAAAAGAATTGGAAAATTTGTTGAAAGGTGTTGGTTTCTATAGGAATAAAGCTAAAATGTTAAAAAGATTGGCCTATATTTTAAAACATGATTATAACTCAAAAATACCTAATAATAAGAGAGATTTAATGAAATTACCTGGAGTAGGAAATAAAGTAGCAAATGTTGTATTAGCATATGCATTTAATAGAGATGCTATAGCGGTAGATACACATGTACATAGAATATCAAATAGATTAGGATTAGTAAATACCAAGGATCCAAAAGAAACAGAAAAAGAGCTTTATAAAATAATACCTAAAAAATATTGGAGAGAAATTAACACTTTATTTGTAGCATTTGGTCAATTGATCTGCAAACCTAAGAAACCAAAATGTAATGAATGTCCTATAAAAGAATTTTGCAAGTATTATAGAAAAAAGATAAATGCAAATTCTTATACAACATAATTGTATTTACGAAAAATATGGCAAAAATAGGAGTCGCAATACCAACAAAAGGTAGAGGTCTTTTTACCAAAGTAGAGAAAAGTTTCGAAGATACAAAATTCATACTAATATTCAATGTTGATACAAGAAAGGGGAGAATAGGAAATTTAGAAACTCTTGAAATTGGAGATGAGATACAAGATTTAAAGACGGAAGAGGGGTTAAAACAGTTTGAAAATTTATTAAAAGAATTTGAGGTTAAGTATATATTTGCACCAAGTGTTTCAAGCAAGATAAAGGAAATCGCGTCAAAGTTAGGTATTAAGATAAGAAAAGTAAGTGAAGGTACTGATGTAGAAGAATTATCTGGTGAAATATTTGAAGAAATATTAGGAGAATCAAAATAAAACTCATTTACTTTGATTTTTCTTTTTAAACTTTTTATATTTATTTCCTATATTCATTTATCAGCGGGGTGGGGTAGCCTGGAGTGCCCGCCGGGCTCATATCGGCATCACTTGAGTGATGCCGAGAGAGACCCGGAGGTCGCCGGTTCAAATCCGGCCCCCGCTATCTCAGAGATTTTTTACTTGCTGTTGTGCCGTCTTTTGTTTTTTATTTTTACCCATTCTCTTCCGACTTTTTTATAGCTGTTTAACCATAACTCAGAAGCTTTTGCGTGGATGATACTTCTCTAGTAATCTTAATGCTTCAATTAATTTTTTATACTTTCTCTTAATAGAAAATCCTATTTCAGTAGCGAATTTTTTGATGCTATCCTTTCTACAAATCACTAACCTATAGATATCGCTAGAAGCTCTGGAGTATCCAGAAGGTGTTTTGACAATACTTCCCTTAGGTGTAGAAAGCTGAATTTTACTTAAAATAGAAAAATCTTCTAAAAGTTGCTGAGTTATTTGTAAAAGTCTAAGATTAGAATTAATTAAACATATCCTTATTAACAAACCTTTTCTGGAGGGAGTTATCCCAGTACAACCTTCAGAATCGAACAATCCTTGCAAAAATTCTTTAGGATACCTTTTAGCAATCTTAACCAAATTTTCTAAAGATTGCTTTAAGAATATGTACAAAGACTTACTGTAAGCCTCTGCAACCCATCTTAAGCGCCTGCCATCACTTTCTTGCCTTATTCTTGGCTTTAATCCCAATTTCTTTAGATATCTAGCAAATTTTTTTGCAAACTCTTTATCTTTCACCTTTAGTGAAATGATATAATGATATTCTCTTTCTCTAGCTCTAATATAACCATCTCCAAGATATACCCCTATTATATAACTCAACCCTGGAGAAGGACTCAAATCAACTTTTTTTAACTCTATTGAAGGGATTTGACCAATTATTGCACCATCTTTTCAATGTACTTTCAGAAATCTTAATATTGAATACCTTCTCAACTTTCTTGGTAATTTCTCTATAACTCAACTTCTTTTTTCTTAATCCCTTTACGTAACAAAATATTTCATAAATCTCTTCTTGATCTAAAGATTCCAACCTTTTCATCTTTGCTATCATATGATAATCGTCTAATTTATCCCTTTTATAAAGAATAAAGTATGAAACTTCTAAAATAATTGAGGGAAATGTTTTAAGAGTAAGAATTCTCCCGAATTATTCTGGTGATCAGTATGACGGATAGTGTTCCACTCAAAATCAGTACCGATCCGGGGGATGCAAAGACAGCGTTAACTATTTTGCCTACAGGCGAATTTGTTGTAGTTGGAATCGAAGGAGAAGATGACTGCTAAGCACACTTGAAGAAGAAAAAGAAACTATATTTGATGAACCTAAGCTAACTTTCTTTCTATTTCCTATCTTTTTCTTTTCTTGCAAGTTCTTCTAACTTGTCTAAAGCCTCATTAATAGCTTCGTAAATATCGTTCTTTTCAACACTTATATGAAAATTATTTTCTCCAATAACATTTAATTTTACTTCCCATCTCTTCTTATCTCCACTTGTCTGTAAAACCACTTTTACCTCTCTTATACTTAAGAATTTTGCAATACTTTCTACTTTATCCTTTATTACCCTTTCTAAAGCATTCTTTACATCTTCTGGAGAAGTTATGTTAATAATTATGTCGTTTTCCATAAGAGTATTCTTAAGAGAAATTATCAGTTAAACGATTTTTACTCTGCTCTTATATCAACAACATAACAATTTTTTTCATTCAATATAACTGGATTAAACTCTATAACATTAAAATTATACTTCGTTAGCTGTTTTAACTTCTTTATTAATTTTATCAGAGCTTTAATATTATTTTTTCTCCCCCTTATACCTTTTATCACTTCAAATGATTTAAGCATTTGCAGACCCTCCATTATTTCATTTTCATTGGCATCTAAAGGCAAAAAAACAACATCTTCAAAAACCTCTACATAAATCCCACCCAATCCGACCATAATCACATAATCAAATACTTCATCTTTTTTCAAAGCAACTATGAGCTCTACACCATCTATATGCTTCTGAGCAACTATATAACCGCCATACCTCTTTTTCAAAATCATAAGTTTATCCCAAGCAATTTTTAACATATTTTTGTCTGTAATATTTGTAAATACAGCTTTGTACTCAGTTTTATGAATAATTTTGTCTGAGTATAATTTTAGCACTATTTTTTTATGTTTATTTAAGAAATTCTCTGCATTTTTATAATCTTTACAAATAATAAAATCCACTACATTTATACCAGCTTTTTTTACAGTATTAAATAAATTTATTATTTCCATCTCAGGAATATATAATTTTCTTGACCAATTCGCATATTTTCTTTCCTTTTTCTGTAAGCACTACCATTTTTTTCCTACCTTCTTTCCTAAACTCAACAAGTTTCAATTCTTTAAAATCATTCAAAATTTTTAAGATATGACTATAAGTTATCTTAGTATCATTCGCAATTTTAAGAGGATAACTAAATCCTTTTTCATATATACTTAATAAAACCTGTATAACTTTCTTTTTAAAAAGAATATCTGAAATTGATTTTTTCTTCATAAAATAATCAAAAAATAAAGAAGTAAATTAATTTTATTTCTTTCCAATTAGGCTTTCAAAAGCTTTTTCTACGTCTTTACCAGTTATTGTCTCTCTCCCACCCATCTTTGCCAACTCTTTTGCTACCTTAGCAAGTTCATATACGAACTCGTTTAAATAGTCTCTGACCTTCTCAGCTGCATCGTCACTAACCCTTCCATCTTTAATTCCTTTTTTCTCTAAGACTTTTTTGATAAAATTTTTCACAGTTGCGTGTGCAACAGGGCATTCAGGAGGCTTCATGGTTATTAAAACCTTACTTAAAAACTATATAAATATTTTGTGTAGAGAGAGTAATGTGTTTATTTAAATTGTTTAAGAATTCATGAATCAACTTCAACTCAACACTAGAGAGAAAAAATGTCAGAGTAGCCCGGCCCGGATTCGAACCGGGGTCTCGGGGGCCAAAGCCCCGCGTGCTTGGCCTGGCTACACCACCGGGCTGTCCTCTATAATATGAAGAGGGTAAGATCTAATTTTAATAAAACTATCTCCAAGTGTTAAATCAATAACTGCACAAAGCATTTCTACCTCTTAATGAAATATTAAATATGTAAATTTGATAGAGGAAAACTATGGAAATTATAGAAAACATAAGAAAAGACTTAGAAGAGAAATTAAAAAGTATAATGAATAGGGAAGTAGAAGATATTTACGAGAAAGTTGAAGGGTTTATAGGAAAAATATTTGATAAATATGAAGATATAGATAATATAGAAAGTAGTGGTGGTATAGTAATGTATAATTTCCAAGATTCTGATGTTTATGCAAGTGTATTAGACTACTTTTTCACATTTGTTGATGGAAAGGAATACTTAGTATCTATTTACTTACTATATACACAAGGGGAAAAGGCTGATATCCTTCATGGATATAAAGTAGAAGTATATGAAGTTGAGGAGGTAGAAGAGTTTGAAGAGGGTAGGGAAGAAGAATAAATGCCTTATTTTATTTTTATTTTTTAGTTAAAGATAGAAAATGCTCAGGATAGAAAATTTGAGTGTAAAGCTAGAAGAAAAGTTAGTATTAAAAAATATTGATTTGAAGGTTGGAGAAGGGGAAATTCATATAATATTTGGACCTAATGGTTCTGGAAAGACAACATTACTGAAAACTATTTTAGGTTTTCCTTATTGTAA
>CAYMVK010000036.1:0-5716 GCA_964394105.1 Candidatus Woesearchaeota archaeon
GACTAATACAGAGCCTAATCTATGTATATTCTTTTTTCTTAGCTCTTTATCATTTAATCTGAAATCTCCAACATAATACTTCTCAAAAGTTCTTCCAATATCATGATCTAATGTACCACAAGTAGTAATTACAATATCAAACCATTTTTCCTTTAAAGCATCTCTTATTAACCCTCTTATTCCAGTAGCAATTATACAAGCTGGAAAAGAAATAAATTTGATACATTCTTTATCTTTAATCATTTTTTTCAACAATTTTGTTGCTCTATATACATATTGGGCCATGAATCCTCCTATATTTTCAAAATCTTTAACCAAATCAGATATTTTCTTTTGTGAATCCAATCGAAGATCTTTTACATCTTTCATAATAAATAGGTAGAAAGAAGGAATTATATATCTACCTAGAGACTTGTGTCCGAAACAATCATTTCCATTGGCTTCTTAAAAACATAATTATGAGTTGGTGGATGTTGTCTAAAAAAGAATTATTTGATGTTTTGAATACAAGTGAAAATGGATTAAATGATTTTGAAGTTAGTGAGAGATTGAAAAAATTTGGACTAAATACAATAGAAAAAGAAGAAAAATTTAAGGCAGTGAAGATATTCCTAAGACAGTTTGAAGACCCTTTTGTAATTCTTTTATTAGTTGCTGCTTTATTCTCTCTATTTGTTTTTAAAGAATTTTTGGATTTTCTATCGATTTTAATAATTTTATTATTTAACGCATTATTGGGATTTTTTCAAGAGTATAAAGCTGAGAAAGTAGTTGAGAAACTTAAGAAATATATTACATATAAAGTAAAGGTTAGGAGAGAAGGAAAAATTGAAGAGATTGATAGCAAATATCTTGTTCCTGGTGATATAATCATTTTGGAAGAAGGAGTTAAAGTACCTGCTGATATAAGAATTATAAAAATTCAAAAAACTCTTCAAATAGATGAATCTATATTAACTGGAGAATCTTATCCTGTAGAAAAAATATCTAGGCCTATAAGAAAAGAAAAATTAGAGATTTTTGAGATGAAAAATATGGCTTTTATGGGGACATTTGTTGTTAAAGGATACGGTGAAGGGGTAGTTGTTGAAACTGGTAAAAATACTTATTTTGGAAAAATTGCAAAGAAATTACAAACAAAAGTAAGAAAGAGTTTGTTTATAGAAAATTTACAAATATTTTCGAGAAAATTGTTTGAGACTTTAGGAATAATTGCCATTTTCTTCCTGGTTCTTATGATCTTTATAAAAGGCTATAGTATTATTGATGCTATTTTATTTGTGATTGCATTCTTAGTAGGTGTTGTTCCTGAAGGTTTACCTGCAGTGTCTGCAATAACTTTCTCTAAAGGTGCTGATAGACTTGCTAAGAAGAAAGTGGTTGTGAAGAGATTGGCTGCAATTGAGGAATTAGGGGATATAAACTTATTATGTGTGGATAAAACAGGAACTATTACAAAGAATAAGCTTGAACTAGAGGGTCTATGGAATTATTCTGATAAAGATATTGTTGAAATGGCTATAAAGGCTTCATCAATAAAAATTTCTAAAGGTAAGATCATAGCAGAACCTTTAGAGAAGGCAATTGCAGAATATTATGCGAAATATAATTCATTTAGAAAATTAGAAGAACTTTTAGAAGATATTGAAGACAATTTTGTTTCTATGGTTCCTTTCGACTCAGAAACTAAAATGATGAGATGTAGCTATAGGGAGGGAAAATCAGTTGTTACTTATCTTAAAGGGGCACCAGAAGTAATATTAAATTTATGTAATAAAATAGATTTTAAAGGGAATGTAGTTGATATAAAGGATTTTAGGGAAAAAATAGAAAGAGATCTTGAAAAACTTCTTAGAAGGGGTTATAGAGTTATCGGGGTTGCTTATTCTAAAAAAAGAGATAAAATATTTGTTGGATTTTTAGCATTTTTAGATCCTCCTAAGAAAGATGCAAGAATTGCTGTAAAACTTGCTAAGAAGCATGGAATTGATATAAGAATTATAACAGGCGATCATCCTTTGACTGCATTAGAAATTGCTAGAAGAGTTGGCTTAGATGTGAGAGAAAATGAAGTAATCGAGGGAAAGGATTTGAGGAGATTGAGTTGGGAAAGATTTAAAGAGGAAGTGAAGAAAATAAAAATATTTGCTAGAGTAAATCCTGAAGATAAGGCAAATATTGTAAAAGCATTTAAAGAAATGGGTTATAAAGTGGCAGTAACTGGAGATGGAGTTAATGATGCGCCTGCATTGAAAGAGGCTTATGTAGGAATTAGTTTTAAGAAAGCAGCTGATATTACTAGAGAAGTTGCCGATATAATATTATTAGAAAATAATTTGAAAGTTATGGTTAATGGTATTATTGAGGGGAGAAAAATATTTGCAAATTTGACAAAGTATTTAGTTTATACATTATCAGGTAATATAGGAGATGTTTTCGCAATTTCAATCCTTCTACTTTTCCTTAAATTTATCCCACTCCTTCCTAAGCAGATATTATTATTAAACTTGCTTAGTGATGGCCCACCAGCGATTTCAATTGCTTATGATAATGTACCAAAGAATTTCTTAAAAGAGCCAAATAAATGGAATGTAAAAGGTTTGATTAAGAAAATATTAATATATAGCAGTGCAGATGGATTTATTGGGCCTATTTTGGCTTATTTGTTAGTGCACTTTAATTTCGATATGGTTACAATAAGGAGTGCATATTTTGTTCAAATGTTATTGGCAGAAATTGTTCTATTATTTGTTACAAGAACAGATAAATTAATTATAAAGGAGAAATGTAAACCTTGTAAAGAATTGCTAATTTCAGGCATTCTATTCGCATTTATAGGTATTTTTTGTGTGTTCTCATGGATAGGACGATTTTTAGGATTTAAACCATTCAATCTCTTTGTAGCATCTCTCGTTATTTTCATAGTTTCTCTTAAATTCTTAGCTTACGAATTATCTAAGCTTATATTTATCAAAAAATCCCAATGATAAGTTCTCTTCTTTAGATAATTTCCAAGTGCCGGGGCCGGGATTTGAACCCGGGCGGGGCAAAGCCCCAACGGCTTAGCAGGCCGTCGCCTTAGGCCACTCGGCCACCCCGGCTTATTCAAGAATAAAGTCCATGGTAATATTTATTTCCTAACTAGGCACTCTTTGTTAATTAATTATGGAAATGTTTAAATCAATCTTCAAGAAACTTTTTGTGTGGCTTCTAGTAGTACTAGTGTTTTCCATTATGAGTTTTGAAGTAGCATTTGCACAGCAACCTTCTGGAAATGTAAATATAACCGACGTGGAGTATTTGCCAGAGATAGTGATATCAGCGCCCAGCGGAGTATTAATAAAAGCTAACGCTACATTTAATCACGATACCCTCTCCATATCAAACTCAAGTTCAGAGACATACACCGCTGAGATGAGATTAGAGTGGGTAGTGGGAATTGATGCTACCGGAACACCTCCATTAGACTTTACGTTAAATTTTTCTATGCCGTCTAGCGATATAGTATGTCCAGACAATTCATCTCTTTTCTACACTAATGATACTATAATAAATGTTACTGCAGTTTTAGGATATACTGGCGATACACTCCAGGTGAATATAACTTCAGGAACAAATTCTACCACAAGCGATGTGAAGCTAGGAATTACGTGTAGATGGGATATAACAATATTAGACCTAGGAATTACACAAGTAACTGACATTATGTTTGATAAGGATAATACATCATTTGATGTAACTTATAAACAATCGTATAATATAAGCAGTCCATTTGATCATAATGTTACAATACAATCTTTATTACCAGATACTGTAAATATAACAGATGTCGTTGTGAATGATACATCTATAACAACAGCGACAAATCTGAATACATTAGCGAATAACACTACTTTTACAATAACAGCAGAAGCCGATCTTTCAGGAAATCCCTTAGTAGAAATTACGTTTGTAGCACCAAAAATAATTACTATGACTGTAAATGATTATAAAGCTCAACAATCTGCGGTTATAGGACAAGATGTTGAATGGCTTTCTAATTACACTGTTGATTACAACTCCTCAGCATACTCTAATTTACTAGTAGAGAACATAGCATTAAACCATACTCTCTACCCAGATTCTACAATCACATCAGACGATATTACAATAACAGGAGTGACCAACTCCTCGCCATATACAATAGTAAGCCAGTCCTACGTGAAAATTGATTTTAATACATTTAATCCGGGAAATTCTTCAAATGTCATTATTAAAGAGTATACACCAGCACCTACTTTAGTGTTTAATAACGTGTTTTGGAATTCTACTGAGAAGAAATTGTATTATAATCTTACAGTTGAGAATCCAGCAAAAGAGAATTATACGAGCGTTAAAATATACTACCAGAATAAATCGCTAGGAGATATAGAGATATTATTGGGAGATCAAGTATTAAATGCATCTACTATAAACCTTGCAGCAGAAGATCTAGATAATGATAACTATACAGAGAAGTGGACATGGTATTATAATTTGACAGCAAATACTAATTATAATTTCTTCGTGAGAGGAACAAGATACTTTGAGATAGAACCTACTTATAGCTCAAACTCAATATATCATCTAAAATCCATAACAATTTCAGGAAGCTCATTGTATATGGATAATACATCAGCGTTAAACATTACAGATAATCCTATATATGTATGGATTTATAGTGTAAAATATAACACACTCACAAAATTCACAGTAACAGCCGATGAAAACGGGACTTTTAGTATAACAATAGGATATCCTACATATAGATTTGAATCAGGAATAGAAATACCAGCAAGATACTACATATGGTTGAATGGTACAGACGAAGATGGAATAGCATTCCAAACACCTAAATTTATGTTATTAGTATATCCGCCGCCTACTTATGTACCAGCACCAGTAGCCCAGCCAAGACCAGGATTTAGAATAGTGGTAACACAATTTACTCCAGGAGTGCCAGTAAAAATAAATGTAGAGACTAGTGAGACAGGATTTACAAAGATAGAAATCAATGTCAAAAAGAGTATAATTAGTGAAGAAATAGTGATTAGAAAGGCAGAGAGCGTTGAAAAAGAATTGTCTAAGATAGTGAAGGATTATATAGAAATTGAGACAACAAAACTTGCAGATGAAGATATTGAAAATGTAACAATTGAATTTAAGGTAGAAAAGACATGGTTGATAGAAAATGAGCTTAGTAAAGAGAATGTAGCGTTGTATAGATTAGAAGGAGATGAATGGAAGAAATTGGATACTGAAGTAGTAAGCGAAGATGACAATTATGTATACTATAAAGCAATAAGTCCAGGATTATCTCTATTTGCGATAGCAGGTGAAAAAATTGAAGTTAAAGAAGAAGAGAAAGTAGAAGAAGTGGAGGAAGAAAAATTACCTACGAACGTAACTGAGGAAATAAAAGAATGTCCACCATGTCCACCTCCAACAGAGTGGAGTGAATGTATTGAAGGTAAGCAGTATAGAACAGTCTATAAATGTGGACCAGAGACAAATTATGAATGTGTTCCAGTAAGAGAAGAAAGAGCATGTGAAGTAGTTACAAAACCAACTGTAAAAGAGAAGAAATCAATAATTCAAATAATTATAGAGGCAATAGTGAATTTCTTCAAGAGGTTGTTTAGGATTAGTTAAATTTTTCTTTCTTAATTTTATTTTTTTAAAAGAAGATGAATAACAT
>CAYMVK010000037.1:0-1482 GCA_964394105.1 Candidatus Woesearchaeota archaeon
GGATTTAATGTTCCGGCATCTACGTTTAGATAACCATCAAATTTTATTGGAAGAACTTTGTAACCACATTCCTTTAAAACTCTTGCTAAAGCAGCAGAAAAAGTGCCTTTCCCAACTCCAGAAATAACACCACCTATAACAAAAATAAATTTCAGCATGAAATACCTAGAAATATAAGTTTTTAATTCTTTTTGGTAGAAAGAATTTAAATTATTTTTATACATTCTATTACTACTGTTCAGTAATTAAAAATTAATAAGTAAGGTAATATGAGCATATTTTATTCAACTACTTTTTTATCCTGTCTGGAGTCCAAGGAGGATTAAATGTAATTTTTATATCAACTTCTCTAATATCTTTTATTTCTTTCAACTTTTCTTCAATCTTTTTTAGTAAAATTGGAGCATAAGGGCAAAAAGGTGTTGTAAATGTCATAAGAATATGCACTTTATTATTTTTTATATTTATATCATAAATTAGTCCTAAATCCACAATATTCATACCTATTTCAAGATCACAAACTTCCCTTAATTTTTCTAATACTTCTTCTTTTTTTACCACATTACTTTTTAACGTTTTTTGAATTTATAATCAATCATGGCTAGCACATTTGAAATAAATGGAATAAAAATAACGTGGCTAGGACATGCATCATTCAAAATAAAAACACCTAAAGGGAAAGTCGTATATATAGACCCTTATGCAGGCGACTATAGTGAGAAAGCAGACATAATTTTAGTAACTCATGACCACTTTGATCATTGCGATGTAGGTAAGATTGAAACATGTAGAAAAGATGATACTATTATAGTAGGAGCAACAAATGTTAAAAGTAAGGTTCCAGATGCTGAAATATTAGATTGGTGGGAAGAGAAAGAAGTAGATGGTATAAAAATAGTAGCAGTACCTGCTTATAATCCGAATAAGAGATTTCATCCCAAAGATTACAAAGGAGTAGGTTGGTTAATTAAAATAAATAATACTACTATATATCACGCTGGAGATACTGACCTAATTGATGAGATGAGAGAATTAAGAGGTAAAGTAACAGTTGCTTTACTTCCTATAGGAGGTATTTACACAATGGATGAGAAAGAAGCTGCTTCAGCAGTAGAATATATAGAACCAGAGTATGTTATTCCGATGCATTACAATTATTTAGAAGGATTAGAAAAAGATCCAGAAGAATTTAAAAAATTAGTTGGTGATAAGGCTGAAGTAGTAATATTAGAACCAGCTTTATAGTTTTTTATTTTCTTATTATTATTTAAGGAATGGAATCACTTAGAAGTGAGTTATTTGGTAAATTAAGCTCTTTATAAAATACCTTTCACTTAAAAGGTTTATCTCATATATATACAGCAAGTTAATATTCATTGATTTATCCTAACTATCTCTTTTTTTAGTATTATATTCGAAATTTTTAAAAATAACAAGTTAGTATAACAAGAGTTTTAAAATTCGTATTTTTGTTAATAAAAA
>CAYMVK010000037.1:1492-5539 GCA_964394105.1 Candidatus Woesearchaeota archaeon
TATTTCTATAAGATTAAAAAGATGAAAATTGCCGATTTGAAAGTAGGTATGAAGGGAATTACCATAAATGCAAAAGTAGTTAAAAAGTTAGAAGAAAGGAATGTAAGAAATAAAAGAGGTAGATTAGTAAGATTAGCTAAATACATTATTAGCGACGACTCTGGAACAATTACTTTGATATTGTGGGGAAGAGATATTGATAAAGTTAATGTTGGTGATGCCGTAAAAATAGAAAATGGTTATGTAAATGAATTTAGAGGTGAAATTCAGGTGACTTTGGGTAGATTTGGTAAAATAGAAAAACTTTAGTTCATTTCTTTTTATTAATTTTTATGGACATTATTCCAATATGTTTTGACTCATTTTCTGTGAGAAGTATGTGTACTTTTGTTAAAACTAAAAAATTGAATATATTAATAGATCCTGGAGTTGCTTTGGGACCAAGAAGATATGGATTGAAACCTTCTGAATATGAATTAAGAAGCAAACAGCTCTATAGAGATATTATTTGTTCAGTTGCAAAATTGACAGATATAATACTTATTACTCATTATCATTATGATCATATTCCTTTTCCTAAAGATCTTGAAATGCACGAAAAAGTCTTTAAAAACAAAATAGTAATTGTAAAACATCCTAAAAAATCTATAAATAAATCTCAGAAAAAAAGAGCTGCTAAATTTCTTAAAATAATAGAAAATTTAGCTTCAGAAATACATTATGCAGATAATCAATCATTTAACTTTGGGAATATAACAATTGATTGTTCGCCTCCTGTATATCATGGCAAAGAAGGTACAAAGTTAGGTTGGGTAACTATGTATGCTATAAAAGATAAATCCAAAACTTTTATTCATGGAGGTGATGCACAGGGAATTGAAGACAATAATTCTGCTCAATGGATAATTGATGAGGATCCAGACATACTTTTTATAGATGGTTTTCCTACGTATTTTATTGGTTTTAGATATAGCAAAAAAGATTTTGAAAAATCAAAGGAAAATATAATTAAAGTAATGGAAAATACAAATGTAAAACAAATGATAATAGACCATCATATTGCTAGGGATAAAGATTTTAAATCAAAGCTATCTGATGTTTTTAATTGTGCTAAAGATAATAAAGTGGAAATTTTGACAGCTGCTGAGTACTTAGGGGTGAATAATTTATTTTTAGAAGCTTATAGAAAGGAGTTATATAATAATTTATATGGAATAAATTTCAATAGCTTTTTGGAAGAATATATAAACAAAATTTTTAATTTACTTGAAATTGACTTATCAAATTACTTAAAACAGTTCTAATTTTCTTTCCAAAATTCTTTTTTGTAATTCTTCGAAGAATTCTTTCGTCAGATGCTCTTTTATTAACGTCTTTATTTTATTCTCATCATAATCATCATAAATATTGATATTGAGAATGGTGGGCTGTGTTATTGGATGACCTATTCTAGATGCAATTATAACTTCATTTCTTACATTAAATTCTTCATAAATTTTCTTTGATAATTCTTTGGCAAATGCATTATATATTTTTCCTACATGAGATCTTGAGTTCTTTCCTGCTGTGGCTTCTATACTCATAGGTCTACATGGAGTTATCAAACCATTTACTCTATTCCCTCTTCCTACTTGACCATCATCTCCCGATTCTCCAGACGTACCTGTTACTGTTAAATATATTATATTTTTCTCATATTTATCAGCTGCATTTATTATTATTTCAAAGTTATATGGATAATTCCTTAATATTTCCTTTTCTAAAATCTCTTTTATTCTTTCTTTTTTATCTATATAGTCTTCAAGAGAAAATATATATCTATCTATAAATGCAATAGCTATAATTAATTCTATTTTATTACCTTCTCTAATTCCTAAAACTTTTACATCTTCGCCTATAAATGGCATTTTTTCTTTTATACTCTCGCTATTTAGGAATTTTTCTGTTTTATAAACAATTTCTTCAAGATCTGTGTATGGGTAAAAACTTACTCCCACACTAGTATCGTTAGCTAAAGGTATATTCTTCCCCATTTTGTAAATAGAAGTTAAATCTATAGAGCCAGGTTTTATTGCATAATCTATAATCACATGATTTTCGACATCTAAAAATCGCATATTTTCTTTTAACCACTTCTTTGAACTACTTAGTATTATTTCTCCAATAGGTATTCTATGATTTTCAATTTTTACAGTAGCTCTACCAGCTATTATTATTTTAATAGGTTCTAGAACATATCCACCTCCAAATTTAGGAATGCTTTTACCTCCTACGAGCAAACCTTTGTCTATATTGTGATGAAGTATATAACCAAAATTTTCGAGATAATATTTGCTTAATTCTTTGGAACATTCTTCAACAATGTAATCCATAATTGTATCTGGATGTCCTTTACCTTTTCTTTCAACTATTTCTATAGAACCCTCTGAAGGCCATATATTTGAACTTCTATTTATGGTTATCATACTATTTTAAACCTTTTATTCCACATTTCTTGAGCTAGTTTTCCATTATACATGAACTTATCAATTTTCTTTTCTGCTTCTTTTAATTTTCTTTGATGATCTTTTAAAAACCTAGCTACTCTTTCAGCTAGCTCTTTTTTACAATCTCCACATATTAAATTACCCAATTTGCACATTGTATACCTCTCTTTCAATTTTTTTTCATCTTCTTCAAAGAGTATATAATATAATTGGTAAACGCAGCATATGTCTGGATTTCCTCCTTTTTCCCTTTGTTCTTTTATTGTAGCTCTTCCTCCAGTAAATGCATCCATAACTTTTTTCTTTGCTATTTCAGGATCATCATCTAGGAATATAGCTGTTTCAGGTTTTGATGCAGACATTTTGCTGTCTGGCCCCTGTAAGCCCCATAAAAATTTAGATAATATTTCTGCTGCCTTATTCTTGCCAAATTTTTCAGCTATATCTCTTTGAAGTCTGAAGTAAGGATCTTGGTCTATGCCACATGGAATTAAACATCTATTTTCTTCAAAAAATGTAGGTGCTATTTGGAGTGCGGGATAAAATATTAAGCCAACAGAAGTTTCTCCTGAAAAACCAAAAGTTGCCTTTGCTATAGATAAATTGATATATCTTGCAATAGGGAGAGCTATTTCATACAAATGCTTAATATATTCAGTATTAAGAAATATAAACGTCTTATCTGGATCAAATCCAAGTGCAATAACATGTTTTATATTTTTAATTGCAAATTCTCTAATGCTTTTTAAATCTCCTTTTTTTGCCCAGTATTTTTCATCATCTGGTACCATGATATAAGTATTAGCACCAAAACTCTCTTGTAGCCACTTTGTGAGTATGAAAGGAATTATATGTCCCATATGCATAGTAGATCTGCTTGGAGCGACTCCGGTATAAAGAAAGAATTTTTTTCCTTTTTCATATTCATCAATTACAATATCTAAGTCCCTATGAGCGTAGAAAAATCTTCTTTTCAATAAGATATGGAGATTGCCTGCAATTTTCTTTATTTTAGTCAATAATTCATCGTCTATTTCTTTTACGCCAAATTCTTCTATTAATTTTTTATAATCTATTTTCCCTTTTACTTCCCAAGGAGTTAAAACATATCTTTTTTCCATTTATTTTTTCATTAACTGTAATTTTCTAATTTCTGCATAATGAATTGGATAAATTTTCTTAGCTATTTTTAGCATTTCATTTTGTATTCCTCTGTTTATAACACTGTTAATTAACTCGTAATATTCCATATTTTTTATCAAATTGGTTAAATGCTCAATTATTACTTTCCTGATTGCTCTTCTTTGATTATAATGTGCTTTACCAGCTGTAATGATTACTGCTTTTACTCTTACTTTTTTATTATCTTTTGTAAAACAATCAAAAATAATTTCTACTTTTTTTGTACCTGGTCTTACTATTCTGTAGATGTATTGTCGAGATAAGAAAATCTCTTCTACCTCTGTATATACCTTTTTCTCATTTTCATCTGCTTTTACAATTCTAAATTTTGCCCATACAAAATTTTTTGAAGGGTCATTTAACACAAAATTGAGAGGTA
>CAYMVK010000038.1:0-5447 GCA_964394105.1 Candidatus Woesearchaeota archaeon
GCGCTACCTATTCTTAGATGTCCAAGATCTTTAAGTCTGTGCTCTATATAGTGAAAGAAGTAGTTAGGCTTTCCGGGATTATAAAGGTCTTCGGGTTTAAGCTCATCTATTTTCTCAGGTTTATCCTTATATGGAAATTTATTGATAAATTCTTTGTATACTTCCCAGGTCTCTTCAATCTTCCTTTTATAATTCAAGTCTTCTTCAAATTCTTTAGCTAATTTTTAATCACTGCTATAGTATTATCAGATAATAACTTATCAGCCATATTTTAATTACTAAATTACGACAATATATTTTTACCTTTAGAATTCAGAGAATCTACATGGATCTTTTACAATAGAAACTTGCATTTTATGTTACTACATTAGAGAGATAGGAATTATATTCAACCAAATCTTACTCCGGATGATAAAAATGACTTGCAGAGACATTAGCTTAATGAATTTTAGCGATTTTTCTCAGAAGATAAGAGTAATCTACATATGGATTCATATCCTGCAATTATGTTCGATATTTAAATATGAATTGTATAAAAAAGAAAAGAGAAACTGAGAGCGTCCAAAATGTTGAGTTGATATGTTATTAAGATTATTTGGAGTTTGGCTTAGATGATCAGTATTCTTAAGCTTCCCCAATTTCCTATACAATATTACTACACCTATATGTATACATATCTTTTTAGCCTATATGAATTGTAAATTGGATGGTCTCATCCTAAGAGATAAAAATATATTGCATAAAGCATTATTTCTATAGGAGTTCGCTCTCTCTTAATGAATGTCTTGTATGCCATATTATATTATAGAGTAAACTCCCCAATAAGCTTAAGTTGACAGCACCAATTTAATTGTTCATTTCTTCTTTAACCTTTTTCCAATATTCATCATAAATTTTTCTCTAGTCCGTTTTTATAAGATTGTACGCTTTCCAATAGAAATAAGAGGGCCAACTATAGTAAAGGATGTGAAATATTATAGATTTCCAATCATTAAAATCTGGGACTATTCCCTTCCAAATGAATACTAGAATAGATATAAGTCCTAAACCAATGTAAAGATAAAGTACGGTTTCTCTAAAAGAATACCCTATCCTTTTTTTAGAGTCCTTTACTTTTGCTATCCATCTAAGATATCTTTTTTCATAACTTAATCCTCCTTCTTTTTCAAGAAAGACTCTTATATAACCAGAGATTCTCATTATTGCTTGAAAACGAGAAATTATGATAAAAAGCGCTGGAAATATTGTAAGAAAAGGTAAGAAAAGTAGCGGATAATCTAGGTCTTTAAGTTGAAATATATATCCCATAACTGCCAAAAAAACTAAGATGGATAAGTTTAGTATATTAATGACCAATACGTTTAGGTTATTTATTTCATCTCTAATTGCCTTATATTCAGCCAAAATATAATTAATCTCTACGTCTTTATCCAATTTCTTTCACCAAGTATTTAATAAGTAAGCGATAAATATTTCTTTAGGAACTTAACTATATACGTAAATAGTTATTGAGAAAATCTGGCATGATGGATTCTAAAGTTTATTATGCTATGGTTGATTGACTTAAGTATGAGAGAGATAACCTTGATTTATAAAGTAATTGATATTGGATTTGAGGTGTGTAAGGATAGATGTTGCTGGTAAAGCAGGATTCGGAAGAGCAGGATTTGGAATACTAGTATATCGATCCCCGAATCAAAAAGTTATAGTAAATATTATCAAGGAGTCAGTAAACCATTCAACCCTCATAGAACATAGAATAGGAACAAGCAGCAAAGTAAAAACGAACCTAAGACTATTTGACAACATCCGCAAAACACATCCAATATACAGAAAACTATTCCCAAATGGAAGAAAACACATTTTAATAGAAAACAGTTAAGATAGGTTAAATTATAAATAATTGGAGAACTATAGGAAAACTGTATTCCATAATTAGTAGTAGAGGGGTTGTTGGTGTCTTTATGTCTCAATTGTTTAGTGACTGGAGTGATTTCATAGCCCTTCTTCCCCATGAGAAAATACTTTATGTATATAAAAATGTTGGTGCTATAAGTGATTATGAAGAAGTAGCATATGCCTTTAAAGGAACTCCAATGTGGAAATATGGTGATCTCATTTTAACAAATAAAAGACTTTTTCATCTAGAATATAGATATGAGATTAAAAAGATTAGTAGGAAAGAGAAGTTATGGTCATTGATATCTTTCATTTTATACTTAATGACTTTCCTAGGATATCCCATCATATTCATATATTTTATTACATCTTGGCCTCCAAATTGTACCTTTGCACTCTTAACTATCGTCCTTTTCATAGTTTCAATACTTATATTATCTGCAATAAAGGTTTCTGAAAATAAACCTGTAGGCTATAGGAGGATAATCTTTCAACTACCTTTAAAAAGAATTACTGATATTAGAGAGAAGAGTGGATGGTTACTAATTGATGTTAAGTATAGAAGAAAACCAGTACTACTAGAATTTCCTGGATCGAGGAAGAAGCATGGTATGATAGAAAAAATATATGTGGACAGAGATAAGATGAGGAAATTTATTAAAAATATTTCAACACTTATCTATGAAGTACAAGAATATCCCAGAGAAACTATACAGTATAAGGTAGTTGTAGAATTCAAAATAGATAGAAACGGAACAATATCTGTAAAATGTCCCTATTGTGGAGCATCAGCACCACTTCAGTCTAAAGAAAGTACAATAAAATGTCCCTACTGCGGAAAACAATATATAATACCACAAAAAATACTACAACTCCTCAAATAATTAAATAAGAATAACATTTAAAAAATAGACTGATATTAGTGTCTGATCCTCCTCCCATACCTCTCCTTAATGATAGAGCTAAAAATGGTTAACAGTATAGGTAAAAGAATCCTCTCAACCAATGCTGGATCACTATAATATCTAATTTTCAATTCAGGTGGATACTGAAAGGCAGTTCTAAAACTGGTTCAGATATAGAAAGAGTAGAGGGATAGCGGATCTTTAAAAGATAATCCAGACCACACATATATTAACGAATATATTCAGGCAAAAAAATTGAAAGTATAAAGGATATAAAAGCTCTCTTAGGAGATTCACCGTAAAGTGAAAACCATCTATAAAGCGTTAATGGTAGATAGCTAGTGAAAATTCCTAAACTTAACTCTATCAAAATTAGTATAAAGAAAAGAAACCCAACTTATATCTACATTATCAAATACAGCAAGAGGTTGGAGAACCAAACAACGCAAAAAAGTTTAGAGTATTGTCTTTACTCTTAATATCACCACTCAATTTTATATTGCTGTTTCTAATTAAAGCTACAGTATCTTCTTCTACAAAACTATAGAGAGGGAATCGTGCTAAATGTGATACAAAAATAAAACTATCCTTTGCCTCATAAAATTGTTATAAAGTATTTTTATTCTTTAACCCGATACTTTAAGACGCGGTGGATAAGAACTTGGCATAGTATATACTTTTTCACTATCTATCCATACCTCAATGAAGTATCCTCTCATAGTTGTACTACTTACCTCATCTGGAGTAAAGTACATCCTTACTTCTTTCTTCTCTCCTGGTTTTAAAGTCAGCGTAATTGATCCTTGAGTGTAAACTTTATCGGGTAAGTATGCTATATCCTTTTTAATTAATATAGAGATAGTAAATGTCATTTCTCTTCCAGTAACCTCTATCTCTACAACAGCGGCAATTTGTTGTCCTACCCTTGCATTATATGTCTTAATACCATTAACCAGCCAATAAACATCTAGAATATTGACTCTACCCACTTTTTCCCATACTTTTAATCTAGGAGGATAATCTGTTTTCATAGTATAGATTATTTTACCATTAAACTTTATCTCTATATAATATCCCCTAAGAGTACTGCTGCTGGCTTCATCCGGTTGAAATGTAAAACATAATAATTTCGACTCATCCTGATAAATTTTCACAATATACAGTCTTGATTTCATGATGGTATCCAAAGCCGCAACTCTATCTTTCTTAACAATTATCTCTAAATTACCTTCAATAACGCCACCCTTAGCTAAAACTTTTACACAGATCTTTACCGTATCACCAATATATGCTTCTGTAACAACATTGTTTTTGACCGTCCAATACACATCAATAATTTCTAGCTTAGGTTTAACTACATATAATCTAGGTGGATAAGTATCAGGCATAATATAAATTTTATTTGAACCAACATAAACTTCAACAAAATATCCTCTAAGTTTATTTGAAGATGGCTCATCTGGTTTAAATCTTGTGATAAATTCCCTAATACTATTCTTAGGAATATTCACCAGAAAATCTTTTTTAACATATACTGTATCTAAAGCAAAGACCCTATCTTTCTTTATCACTATAGATATATATCCTTGAAAATTGGCTCTTTCTACCTGAATTGCTACATGTAAAGTTATAATATTATTTAATAAGGCTTGACTAACTGCTCTGCCATTAGCTTCCCAGTAGACTTGAATTACATTTATCTCTGGCTTAGGAGGAGCTATTATTTCAAGTCTAGGTGGATAACTATTAGACATTTCATATATTAAGTGATTAGACCATATGATTTTTATATAAAAGCCTCTAATATTTTGTCTAAAGTATGTTTTAAATTCGTCTTCTATTGTTTGAAATTCTCCCGGAGCTATTTGTAAGTATTGAGAAAACGTATCGACCAGTTTATCAGGTGCAAATTTTACATCCTCTCATATTTGGACATCAATATTTCCTTTAATCCAATGACTTCTATATGGATTTTTCACAACAACCTTAAAATATACTGTCTGATTCGGTTCGGCTTCATAAATATTCCATGAAGCTTCTATAACCTTGGGTGTAGGATTAACGAGCAAAAAATAGTTACTCGCATGTATTGGAACAGTTACAGTAAAAAATAAAAAGATTACATCAGCATAGCCTTCAACATAAATTTTCACTTCGCCTTCATATGTCTGTAATTTACTAATTAACATATTTAAGTCAGCTAAATCGATGGTTGACAGATCTAATACAAAGTTAAGAACAAATCTTCTAATATTACCAGACGACGGTATAATAAATCCTTCAGAAGACTTTATACAACCTAGATAAATCCCTTCCATATAAATTCTTAAAATAAGACTTCTGACATTAACTGCAAGTGGACCCCTACCTATAACCTCTATTTTCAGATATCCCTCAACTTTTCTTTCAGATATTTTTCAACTATACTTTCTAAACTATTAATATTTAACCCAAAACCAACAACCTTATACTCCGCTGAAGTAGCAGAGTAGTGAAGAGCATAAGCATAGCATCCAAATACTATAAAGAGAAGAATTATTAATACTGAAATTTTGCTCATAATAAATTTATTTGTAAAATTTTTATATATTAATATTCTTTTAACAATTTTTAAAATCGTTTAAAGTTTTTAAACATTTATTA
>CAYMVK010000039.1:0-1571 GCA_964394105.1 Candidatus Woesearchaeota archaeon
ACATTATTATAACTTCTCTCTATTTAAGAATCTACAGAATTAATAAACTTATTTTTTTCTCTTTCTGTTCCCAACTTTTTTGTTTTTCCACTTATTATTTTTTAATTTTTTTGATTTACCAAATCCGCAGTGAGCACAATAGCCTTTAGATACATTGTAGGCATGTCTACCGCAACGTCTACATCGGATATGAGTTTTACTTCTTCCTTTTTTACCTTTTGAAGGAGTACCTTTACTCATTTTTATTCTTCAGGAGAAATGAACAGTATAGTATCTCCTCTTACTAGTATTTTACCAAGTGTTTGAGTAGATGATGCTTCATCATTAATTATGCTGGCTTGTTCTAGAACTAAGTTTAAATGGATATCAAATGTAATAAGCTTCCCAGAAATTTTAGTACCATTCTTTAGTATTACTAATACATTTTTTCCTTTGGAGTTGTTGAGGAGGTCTAATGGCCTTTGAATTTCCATTATGTCAAAAGAATTAGCTATTAAACTTTTTAAACTTTATCGCTATAGTGATAACAACATGGCAGTATGGCAAAGATTTTCAAGAAGAAAACCTACCGGTGGTTTAATAAAACATTATGTAAAAGTTAAAAGGAAAAGAGATTTAGGCAATTTACCCACTCTTACAAGACTTGCTGATAAACATAAAGTAAAAAGTGTTAGAGTTATGGGTGGAAATTATAAAGCAAAGGTATTGTACACTAAATATATTAATCTCTACGTACCTTCTCAAAAGAAAATAATTAAAACTGAAATAATAGATGTTGTTGAAAATAGAGCGAATAGAGAATTTCCTAAAATGAAAATCATAACAAAAGGGGCTATAGTGAAGACACCATACGGCGTAGCTATGGTGACTAGTAGACCTGGGCAGGATGGGGTAGTAAATGGTGTTCTTATAGAGGAAAAATGAGTGGGGTTATTCTTAAAGGAAGAAAGATAGAGAGATGTCCCATGTGTGGATATGACAAATTCTACTTGGATGAAGAGAGGGGAGAATTGATATGTATGAGGTGCGGGTATGTAGTAGAGGAGAGTATGATAGATTATGGGAGAGAGTGGAGGATTTTCGAGGATGAAAGTTCCTCAAGAGAGCTCATCAGGGCTGGTAAGCCCGTGTCTTATTCCAAAGTTGATTTGGGTTTGACGACTTCTTTTGGTAGGGGAAGTGATTTCTCTAAACTGTCTCCCAAAGACAGAGAAAAATTTGCTGAATTGCAGAGATGGCAACAAATATTAACAAGTTCTTCTGAAAGAAATCTTAAACATGCGATAAGAGAACTTAACAGATTATCTTCTATATTTAACCTAAGTGAAGTCATAAAAGAAGAAGCAAGTAAGCTCTATAGACAAGCTGTAGAAAAGAACTTGGTCAGAGGGAGATCTGTTGAAAATGTTGTGGCTGCATGTATCTATATCGCCTCTAGAATCCATGGTTTACCATTGACATTGAATGAAATTGCAGAAGTTTCTGGGTTATCAAAGAAAGAGATAGGAAAAACATTCAGATATCTTTATAAACAATTGAGATTGAAAGTTCCTCCAGCTACGGCACGTGAT
>CAYMVK010000039.1:1581-4488 GCA_964394105.1 Candidatus Woesearchaeota archaeon
ATCTCAAAAAACAATTTCTAAGGCTCTAGAATTGTTGAGTGAAGCTGAGAAACAAGGTCTTACAAGTGGTAAAGGACCTACTGGTGTAGCTGCGGCTTGCCTATACATAGCAAGTTTACTAACAGGAGAGAAGAAAACACAAGGACAAGTAGCTGAAGTAGCTAGAGTTACTGAAGTTACGATAAGAAATAGGTATAAAGAATTAGTTAGTAAACTTGGTTTAGAAGAGAAACTAAGAAAATTAGAGAGTCTCGAGTAATTTTATAATATCCTTTTTCTTTGCATTTGTTTTTATCCCTTTTTCATCAAAATGTGTACGATAAGCTATAAACCCATTATTTCTGAGAAGCTCTAAGACTTTTTTAATAGGCACCGAACTCTTCTTTAACTCTTTTGACAATAAATCTAAATTAAAGAAGAAAGGAATATCTATATTTATTTCATCTTCTATGTTTTTTAGAATTTGAATTTTTTTGTATACTTTGTCTTTTTTAGCAATACTAATCATTTCTTTGACTAGGTATTTATCAAATAAAGGTCCTATGTATATAGGGCCCATAATTTTTTTAAATGTAACTCTTCCTCTAGTTTGTATCTCTTCGAAAGACAGAATTTCAAAATCATTGTTATCTATTTTGACAAATCCTAAATTTTTATCTATATAATTATATATATCTTTCCATCCTCTTTTTTTAACTTCTATAAATACTTTATAATAGTGTTTATCATGGAATACAAAAAGAACTTTCATGAACTTTTCATATTTCATCAAATTTTCTAAAATTACTTTTAATAAGCACCTTACTCCAAATTCATGTGCAAGAAAACTTTTTTTACCAAAAATTCCATATTTTGCATATAATTTTTTTGGATATTTTCCCATAAGTACTCCACAATCTGTAGCTGTTACTGATAAAATGTTTCTTGGAGCAATTACAGAAGAGACACTATCTAAGAAGAATATGGGAGATCCAAAGGGATCTATATCTATCCAATCTATTTTATCTTTTTTAGCTAATTCTCTTACTAATATATTCGCATCTTTGTTATAGATTTTGATTATTTTACCTTCTAGTTTATCTTTGTTTATTTCTATATTCTTTTTTATCAATTCAAAAGCTTTTTTGTTAATGTCGTTTATTATAGCTTTTTTACATTTTTTAACTTCAATTAATAATCTAAGAGCCTTAATTCCTGTGCCTGCAAGGGCATCTAGAAATGTGAATTCTTTCTTAAAGTAAGCTTTTGCAAAAAACACCGTAATCCATCTTTCAACAAATTTATTGGGATTAAAAAACACAGGAAGATTTTTTGATATTTCTCCACTGTAATAATATATTTTTGTATTACCTTCAAAGAATTCTTTCAATTCTGTAGACTTTGGCATATTATTCGACTTTATATGTTATTGCTATTTCTGTAATACGATCTACTATTTTCTCTATATTTTTCTTTAACTCTTCCTTACTTTTTTTGAAATATTCCCACTCTTTTTTGTAATATGGGATAAATAATGACAAAAACTTTGATATTTTCCAACCTCTTATTTTCTTTTTAGTTTTTTCTTCTTTTTTAATTCCCTTACCTTCTTTTTTTGCTTCTTCTTGGATTTTTTTTGCTTCAACTAGCGATGTGATTACTTTTACATTTTTTTCTTTCTTTTCTTCTTTTTTCTCTAAAATTTCTTTGATTATTTCCAGATGAGTGTTTAGTTCCGAGAGTCTTATTTTTATTACATCAAATCTTTGTTGTAAATCTGGAGGGATATTCATAAAGTATTCTGGTTTCTTTAATGTACTTAATTTCTTTTCTAAGTCTACAATTTCTTCTATCTTACTTTCTATAACTTCATAATCTTCGATTGGTAAACAACCTCCTAAAGCTTTGACAGTTATCTTAGCAGATATGTAATCTTCAGCAATTTCTGTTATTACAAGTTCTATGCTTATTTTTCCGAATAATGTAGCTATTTCTTTCTCTATAAACGCACCTGTAGCAGGCACTCTTTCAGGAATTTTGTATTTTCCAACTCCAAAAATATCTAGAGAGTAATTTAGGAGATAATTCAATGTTGCGATTGGTAAGGTAGTTATAACAGGAGGGACTAAGATAGGAGTTGTAGCTGATAACATAAGCTGATTGGCACTTCTAATTGTAGAGATATTTTCTATTTTCTCAATACTGGACAATAATCGAGAAGGAATTGTTAATGGAATTAGTAACTTTTCTAATAATGTTTTGAATTCAATAGTTCCGACAAATGACTTTAGAGATGTGTATATATTCCATATAAGATTCCTAACATCTTCCTTTTTTATTTTTATGTCAAAAGAAGCTATTTTTTCTACAGGCATTAAACCTTTCGGAGGAAGTTTCTTTAGCTCATCTTTTTTAAAAAATTTCATTGCATCTTTTAGTTTTTCTTGCAATTCTTTATATAATTTTCTATATTCTAAAGTCTTTTTTGAATATTCCTGAATAGTAAGATAGTCGTATGATTTTTCTAGTTCACTCTTTTTCTCTTCGTTCTCAACCATTTTACTAATATCTATCTAGAGTATCATAACTCTTAATTTTTCTATGATTCTAATCTTCTAGTTAATATGGTAGTCCCGGGACTCTTTGGTTCTAACAGAGGAAAAAAAGAAGACGATCTAGATTTGTTTGAGGGTGATTTAGATATAGAAGAGCTATTTAAAGAGGAAAAAAAGAAATCTCAAGAGTCTGAAGAAAAGAAGAAAGAAAGTGAACTTTCAGAAGAAGAAATGGAAAAAGAAGAACATATTGGAGAAAGTTATGAAGATAAAATCGAGGAAATAATATTAAGGTTGGATGATATAGAAGATAGGTTAAGAAAAATAGAAATACTTATTAGAAAACTACTCAAAAAATGATTAAACCTTGGTG
>CAYMVK010000039.1:4498-5251 GCA_964394105.1 Candidatus Woesearchaeota archaeon
TCTGATACGATATTTCCAAAGGTATACTATTTGGTTACTCCTGGAATATGGATCCTTTTTGGTATGATGTTTTATTCTTTGTTTCGTTTTCTTAGGAGAAATATTAAACTATATTTTGGTCTAACGATTTTGTTATTTCTTTTTATAATACCTTCATATCTTTCCTTAAGGCCAAAGTTTTATTTTGATTTGATTATAGAAATCTTATCAGTTCTATGTGTTGTTGCTCTTGTTGTTTTTGTGTTTAAACAGTATAAGTTTTATCCTTTATTTTCTCATATGGTAGACGGGGTTACATCATCTTATGTATTGAGAGCATGTACAAACCTTGTTGAAGAACATTATTTTCCGAGATTTGTATTTCAATATACAAAATGGCATTTTTGGATTGTATTTGCTAAATTTATTTTCATATCTATTGCAATAATTATGATAGATTCGTGGATAAAGGAAAAAGATCTGAAAGAATTTCTCATCTATGCTATTTTCGCGATAGGTTTAGGTCCTGCCATCAGAAATTTCTTAGAAATTTTAGTAATCTGTAAATAATTTAATCCTCAAAATAAATACCTTTTTCCTTTTGCCTTCTATCTAAGTAGCTGTTTGGTTTGTTAATTCTAGGCCTTTTTGTTATTTCATCTCTTCTTACTGTGATTCCTACTTTGGATAGGAAGAAATTCAAAGCTTCTTTTATAGATGTCGGTTCTTTTACAATACCTTTTTTCTCAGGTATACCATCAAATACAATAATCC
>CAYMVK010000040.1:0-1518 GCA_964394105.1 Candidatus Woesearchaeota archaeon
ATAGGAAATGTGTTAAAAAGTAATATCAAAATAGGTATCACAATAATCTTCTTATAGTGTTTAATAAAAAGAAATTCGAAGATTTTGGAAAATTTACTACTTATTTTCATTTTTTACATACTATATTATGCAAATTGATTAAATCTTCTTTGAATTCTTCTAAATCTTTTGGTATATCTATAGATATAACATCTTTTAATTTTAAACCTTTTTCCTCTTTCAATTTCCATATTTTTGCATTAAACTCTATTATTTTATTAAATTTATCTGCATACTCTTCCTCTTTATCTATTTCTATAGCCTTTGGGAATAATTGTTTATGGATGCTATCTTCTCTATTTTTTGCATATATTTTTTGCCATAGATATTCAGTAATAAATGGCAATATTGGTGCCCATAGGAGGAGTATTCCTTTGAATACATAATGAATTGTAAACAATGCAGAGTTCTTTTCATTACCTAAACCTCCCTTAAGCCTTTTCTTGACTAATTCTAAGTAATTACTTGCAAAATCTTCTCTAGTAAATCTCTTTAATATTCTTACTACTGTAAAGAAATCAAAGTTTTTGTAAGCTTCTATAACAGCTCTTAGTATTTTATTAAATTTCGCAATTATAGCCTTATCCGTTGGATATAGCTTTTTGGTATCATAATTATCTAATTTATTAAATTGAGATACAAACCTACCTATATTAAACAACTTGTTAATAAATTTGGCATTTCCAGCAACTTTATGTTCTTTGAATGGATAATTTTCTCCTAATTTAACTTCCCCAACAGCCCACATCCTTAGAGCATCTGCACCATACTTTTCTATGATAGGGATTGGAAAAACTATATTTCCTAGAGATTTACTCATCTTTCTACCTTTTTCATCAACACCCATTCCGTTAATTATAACATACTTAAAAGGTTCCTTCCCAAAAAGCAAGTAGGATCTTAATAGAGTATAATATAACCAAGTCCTTATTATCTCATACCCCTGTGGTCTTACAGTTACAGGAAATGCTTTGTTAAATATATTCATGTCATAGACATATCTTGCGACGTATAATTCAGATATGGATGAATCAAACCATGTATCAAATACTCTTTTTTCCCCAACCCATTCAGTACTTCCACAATTTGGGCATTTGTCAATAGGAGGTTTCTCTTTCCATGGTTTGTAATATTTTGGTTCTTTAAAATTAGGCTCGGGAACATATACGTATCCACATCTTTTACAATACCATATAGGTATCTCAGTTGCGTAATATCTTCTCCTAGAAATAGGCCAATCTCTGTTGATATTCTTAATCCATGTTATTAAATGTTCTTTGTATTTTTCTGGATAAAATTTCATTTTCTCGGCAAGTGCTAATAGTCCTTCTTTAAATTCTTTCTGTTTTAAATAGTATTCTTCCATTTCTATAAACTCTATAGGAGTTTTACACCTCCAGCAAATTGGTACATTACTTTTTATTTTTTCCTGTTTTACTATTCTTCCCTCTTTCCTCAAATCTTCAACTATTTTTTCTC
>CAYMVK010000040.1:1528-5230 GCA_964394105.1 Candidatus Woesearchaeota archaeon
TTTTTTCTCTAGCTTCTTTTATAGTTAAACCCTGATATTTACCAGCGTTTTCATTTAATTTGCCGTCTGGATTAATTATAATTTTTGATTTTATACCAAATTCTTCTAATATTTCTATATCAGCAAAACTTCCATAAGAACAAACCATTTCTATACCAGTTCCAAACTCTTTTTCAACTCTTGGATGACTTTTTATAAGAATTTTCTCTTGAGTAATTGGGTTTATTGCATATTTTCCTTCTAGATTTGTATATCTTTCATCATCTGGGTGATAAATAATTACTCTACATGCTGGTATCAATTCAGGTCTAGTTGTAGCTATTATGATATGATTACCGTCTTCTAAATCGAATTTTATATAATATAAATCTTGTTCGACTTCTTTATACTCTATTTCTGCATCTGCTATAGTAGTTCCACATCTCCAACACCAATTATTAACTCTTTTATCCTTGTATATGAGACCTCTTTTCCACAAAATCTCAAAAGTTAGCTGGGTAAGTGCTCTATACTCATCTGAATCTGTTTTATAAGGATGATCAGCGTCAAAATAATTATAAAATATTCCACATCTTTTTACAATTTCTTTATACTGTTCCCCTAATTTGTCTAATTCTTTCCTACAAAGTTCTATAAAATCTTCTCTGCTTACATCACCACGAGCAATACTTATTTTATACTTTTTCTCAACATAAACTTCTACAGGTAAACCGTTTCTATCTAAACCAAATGGAAATAGAACATTATATCCTTGCATCCTTGCCGATCTTGCAACTACATCATGGATAATATAAGAAGCAACCGCCCCTATGTGCCAATCTCCAGATGTATAAGGGGGTGGAGTATCAATTGAAAAAATTTCTCTATCATCAAGCTTGAACTCATATATTTTGGATTTTTTCCAATATTCATATATCTCTTTTTCATACTTTTTAAAATTCCATCTTTTTTCTTTGATCATTTCTCTACTCTTAATCGAGGAAGTCTAAGTGGTGGGGGTAAATTAACTAGATTCGCATATGAGATAAGATCCATCACAATTTTTGTCCAAATATTTGGCAATACTTTATCCACATTCTTTAATAGATCATCTTTTTTGTTGATTTTATCATCTTTTTCATATTTTAGTAATATAATCCATTCTCCTTCTATATTTCCAATAGATTCTTTATCAGATATATAATCTACATTCACTTTAAGATTTAATTTGCCTACTTCTGATTTTTTGTCTAGTATTTCTGGATTATCAAAAGAAATATTATATTTTATATTCAATGTTTTTACAGGTTTATCCTCTCTATTACAGTGAATAGCTTTTCTGAATACGTTAATTACCCTCATGATATAGTTTTAGTAATTGTATTTGTAACTTATACTTTTCTTCAACCCTTACTATTATTTCCTTTTTTCAACTATATTTCTAACATAATGAAGGATTGGTTCTCTGAGGTGTATGTAGTTGCTAACAAAATAAGAAATTTAGAAATACAAGGTGCAACCAATATTGCTCTTGCAACTCTGAAAGTAATGAGAAGGATAATAAAAAATATTAGTTTAACGGAGGAAAATTATAAAAAAATACTTGATGCTATAAAAATCTTAAGATATGCGAGAATAACGGAACCTACAAATAGAAATTGTCTTAATATTTTAGAGAATTATCTGAATAAAGTCAAAGATAAGAAAAAGATAATAGAATTGATAGATAGAATTATGACAGATATAAAAAATAGCAAAAGAAAAATTGCACTTATAGGTTCTAGATATTTAGAAGATAAATCAAAAATTTTGACTATATGTCACTCTTCTACCGTAGTTGAACTCCTTAAAGAAGCGAAGAATTCTGGAAAAAGTATAGAAGTTTATGTACCGGAAACAAGACCATTGTATCAAGGCAGATTAACTGCAAAAGATTTGTTGAAATCCAAAATACCCGTATACTTCTTTGTAGATAATGTATTATCCACTGTAATAAATGATATAGATATAGTAATTGTAGGTAGTGATTCTATACTAGCAGATGGGAGTTTAATAAATAAAATAGGCACTAGGATAGTAGCTATTTTAGCATATAAGTATGATATTCCTTTTTTAGTAGCTTCATCCATATTTAAAGTTAATTTAGATTCATTATATGGGATAAAAGAAAAGATAGAATATAGAGATGTTAAAGAGGTTTGGAAAGATGCTCCAAAAGGAATTAAAATAATAAATCCAGCATTTGATTATATCCCTTCTAAATATATTTCAATTTATATTACTGAGCTAGGTTTAGTACCTCCGCAAAAAATTGCAGAAGAAGCGAAGAAGTTCTTTGAGAATTACTTCTAGTATTTATTTTTTGAATTTCTTTTATACTCAACACATCTTTTCACAAAATAATAGTAAGGAGGTGATGGATTTTCTAGCCTAGACTTGAATTCAGGGTGGGCCTGGATACAAAAGAAAAAAGGATGATCTTTTATTTCAATTATTTCAGGGATATTATTTTCAGAAACTCCACTAATTACTAGGCCGTTTTTCGTCAATATATCTGAAAAATCTGGGTTAATTTCATATCTATGTCTATGCCTCTCATATATTACATCTTTTTTATAAATTTTCCAGGCTAAACTATCTTTCTTTATTATATAAATTGGTTTTTCTCCTAATCTCATAGTTCCACCTAATCCATTTACATTTTTCTGCTGCGGTAAAATATCTACAACTGGATGAGGTGTATTTGGATCTATTTCTGTGGAATTGGCATTTTTTAAATTGCATACATTCCTTGCAAATTCAACAACCGCCAATTGGGCACCAAAGCAGATCCCTAGAAAAGGTATTTTATTTTCTCTTGCATATTTAATAAATTTTATCTTACCTTCTGCACCTCTTTTCCCAAATCCGCCTGGTACAAGTATACCATCTATATTTTCCAATATTTTATAATTTATGTTTTTATCATCATAATTTGTAGTTTCTCTGTACATCACCTCTAAATCTACATTGTTATGGAATGCAGCATGATAAAGAGCCTCTTCTATGCTTACATAAGCATCTTTATTACCTGTGTATTTTCCTGCTATTAATATTTTTATTTTTTCATTAAATTTACCTATTTTGCTTTTTACTGATTTGAATATAGTTAATTTTGGTTCTTGTCTTATATCAATTTTAAGTTTATTTAAAACAGAGTTAATAATACCTCTTGATTTAATTTCTAATGGAACTAAATATTTATTTGGTAGATCTTCAAGAATAAAAACATCAGATTGCCCATATACATATTTTAGAACTTTTTCTCTTACTCTTTCATTTGCAGGTATAGGACACCTTACTACTATTATATCTGGAAAAATTCCTAATTTCCAAAGTAAAAGTATATTCTGTTTGAATGGTTTTGTCTTTAATTCTTTTAAACTTTTAGGATAAATTAAATAAGGGATATATATTGTTACTACATTATCTTTTCCATATTTTCTTTCTATTATTTTTATCGCTTTTATTGCGTATTCGTTTTCAGGGTCGCCTACCGTACCTCCGATCTCTACTAATAATATTTCTGGCTTTTTTTCTTTAATTGCCCTTTCTAGAAATTCAATGAAAACATAAGAGGCATGGGGAAATATTTCCACAGTTCTTCCGAGAAAATCGCCTCTTCTTTCTTTTTTTATTAATTCTCTAAATATCATTCCACCAGTAATTGATGAATATTTATCT
>CAYMVK010000041.1:0-4879 GCA_964394105.1 Candidatus Woesearchaeota archaeon
AAATAATTCTTTTAGTACTCTTATCTTCAAATTTTATTTCTTTACTATAATAAATACCTTTCTTTAGTTCAACAGGTCTATAATTAGAAATTACTAATTTTGCTTCTAACCATTTTGCTATTTCATCTGCATTTGATATAGTTGCACTTAATGCTATTATTTGAGGATTTATGATTTTCCTTACCTTAGTGATTAAAATTTCTAAAGTAGGACCTCTTGAAGGATCATTTAGTAAGTGTATTTCATCAAAAACAATGCAACCAACTTCTTTGATCCAACTACAATTGTGTCTAATTAAAGAGTCTAATTTTTCTATAGTCAGTATTATTAAATCATATTTTTTTAATTCTTCTCCAGGAGAATCATAGTCTCCTGTAGATATACCTACCTTAAACAACTTATTATATTTCTTTGAAAATTCTTCATATTTTTCATTCGCAATTGCCTTCAACGGTACAACATAGAGAGCTTTTTTACCGAAATTTAATATCCAATTTACACAAGCCAGTAAACCTATGAGAGTTTTTCCAGATGCAGTTGGAGAAGAAACAACCAAATTTTCTTTCTCCAATAAACCTGCTTTTATAGCTAATTCTTGTGGTGGTGTTAATTTTTTTATTTTTTCAATATCATAAACTACTTTCAAAACATCTTTCATTATGAATCTACTAATATTTTTTTATCTTTTGAGTTTTAATACAATTAGAGATGAGACGAAAGAAGGGTATAATGCCTTATGCAACCTTATTTCCTTTAATTTTACTTGTAGCATTCTTTCTATATCTTATTCTATTGCCTCCAAGAGAAAGAGTTGAATTTATTTATTCTTTAGGACCATCTCCATTCGCAAATCAATCCCAACCAAAAACCATTTTATTATTAGATGAAACAAATGTAGGTAAAATAGGTATCTTGCCAATAAAGGAAGAGAAAATTACTTTAGCAGATGATTTAATACTAGATTATAGGAAAAAGAGTGATTATCTGATTTATAATGTTTCTTTCGAGTTAATGAGCTCTTTATTCCACTATGATACTAAAACATACTATTTAGGTAATTTGCTGTTAGGAAAAACAGAAGAGAATGTCGATAATATAACTTTGTATGTTACCTATAGTTCAAGAAGTTCTGGAATTTTGAGTATAAAGATTGGGGATAAAGTTTTGGCTAGAATTGACAAACCAGGTACATATCAAGTAAATGTAGATAAAAAATCATTACTAAATATGAAAATAATTTCATTTACATGTGAATATTCATATGCTACTTTATCTCTTTATGACAAATGTATAGTAGAGGATGTGAATATGATAATAACTTATTATCCTTTGCTTGAATCATCAAAAGAATTCGATGTAGCTGAGAAAGGAATAAAAAGTGGGTCTATCGAAGGTTTGGTAATAGAGGGTTCTGGTGAATTAGAATTTTATGTCAATGACGAAAAAATCGGATCAAAGACAATATATTATATACCTACAAAAATAACAATACCTTTTTCTATACCAGAAGAAGTTAAAAAGATAAAAGTAGAAGTAAAACCAAATGCATATGCTGAAATAGTTGGATTAGGGTTAAAGTTAACCGGAAAAAACACAGTTGAAGTTATTAAAGAATATGAAGTTGAAGTATGGGATTTGAATCAGCTTTCTCCTAAAAACTTGTATAAATTAGAAGTTTATATTGGATCTGTAATTGCTTCTGGTTCACTCACTGTTGAGATTGAGAATCCAGAAGGGTTGTGTTATAAAGAAAGTAAAGAATTAAAAGAAGGAAAAATAGACTTCATATTAGATCAGAGTTGCCTTAAACCAGGATTAAATTACTTAAGAATAAAAACAGATGGGTTGGCAAATGTTGATAGAATATTATTCTACTATATAAAGAACTACTATGGCTAAAGAAGGCCAAGATAAGACATTTGGAAAAGAGTTAAGGAATTTTCTTCTAGAAATACTCAAAGAAACTCAACAAGAAGTTCGAAAATCAAAAAATTGTATAAAAGAATTAGATAGAAGAGTAAAAACAGATTACAGAAGGGCAGTTGAAGATTTAGATTTTTTAATTAAGTTGTTAGAAGAAGCTAGAGGAGTGATAGATAGCAAACTTCCTAGTGGTTTAAATGTAGATGGCTTATTGAGGGTAGAGAAAAAGAGATTCAGACTTACGGCACCTATACAAGGATATTCAGCTCTAAATACGGCCTTAACCTTATTGAAAAATCTTAGAACTAATGTTGCAAGGATAGGTGGTGGATCACGTCAAGATACAATCATGAGACATTGGTTTTCTTTCTTCTCTATAGTAGACACGTATCTTAGCAATTTTCTAGGTAATGATTTGATAAGGAGGCCAGTAGACCAAATAATATCGGGATTTATTAGACTTATAAATAACGTTAGTGCTTATCCAGGTAGACAAAGACCACCAGAAGCAATTAATAACATCATTAGATTAAGAAATGAGATTTTGAATCTCTTAGATGATTTAATTAACAACATCTCACGAATATTGAATCAAATTAGAGGGAGAGGATCTAGACAATTGGTTTCAATTGGTCCATCTACCCGAGTTGATATTAGAGATCTAATATACAAGGGTGACGAGTCTCTTATTTCTCAATTAAAGAAGTTAACAAATATCGGGAGATCATTAATGGAAGAGAGTGTAAAGAATGTGAAAGTAGCCCTTGAAGAATATAAGTGTATGCTTAGAGAACCTGTTATAAAGGCTGAGATAAGAGATAAACTGCTTTTGATGCGAAAGGATTTGACAGACGACTTTGAAACAATATTAGTAAATATAAGAGATATAATTTTTAGTTTAGTATGGCAATGGGTTGGACCACTTCGTGTTAATGTTAGTAAGGCTGGAGCTTGGGAAATTCCACCAGAGGAGATTGACAGAATAAGAAATTTTAATAATCTACCTCATAATCCTCGTAATCCGAGCCGAGATCCATTAGCTCGTAGATTAGGACGAGATAATTTCGAAAAAATAAAAAAACATCTAACTAATCTAGCAAAAGCCGCGAGATCAATTCAATTAGCATTAGATGGTTGGGCAAAATGGTATAATGCATTTGCTTACGCTACTGTTAGACCGAAGCATCTAATCACTGAAGTTGAATTCTGTAATATAATTGGTTTAGTGGATGAAGCAGTAGGTAATGTGCTGAATAGTCTCAACGAAATATATAGCTTTATATTAAGTAAGTACGGGGGTAGAAAGGTTAAAATACGTAAAATTGCAAGGAAAATAGGAGTTGAGCCTGCAGTCAAAGGTATATTCAAGACTTTTGGTAGAGAAGTAATAGGAGAGAGAATTAAGGGATTTACGAGTGATATAAAGAATAAATGGACAAATGTAACTAATTTTGTAAGAAAAGCCGCATATGGCGAATTATCCGCTTATGAGGTTATTTATGGAGTTTCTTATGGTATTTATGTAATATTTAAATGGCTTTTTTCTTTTGTTTTATTTCCATATCTTTTATTTGTATTTTTTGATTCTCCATTCAAAAAAGCATTTGGACTCTTCTTCTCAACATGGTATTATATCCTCGTTCTCTTATTTTTCTTTATTGGTGCCCTTTGGAGACGTAGAGGGTCTCCGAGGGGAGGGGAAAAGTTTGCAATATTTTTAGGCTTTTTAATATGGTTTGCAATATTTCTTTATTTAGGCAAAATATTGTGCTGGTGGATAAAAGGAAATTTTATTCTTGCATTCATCTTTGCTGGTTTGATCATATTTTTAATTCTTCCTCTTATATTTTCTCTGATTTCTCACTATGCAAATGTAAAAGATCTTTATAGAAGATTTTTCCTCATTTTTGGCAGAGGTATGCGAGATCTTTTTTACTGGAGTCCTCTTATTGGAATTGGGATTGTTTTACTAATTTTCCTTATGTGGGTTTCTGACCCTACACCATTTGTAATGACTCTTTTTGCACTTGTTATGGGTAAGGGAATAGTTGACTTAACAACTAGATTTCTCAAAGGAAAAGACCCAGAACCAAACACATTTGGAAGATTTTTCATGTCATTTTTACTATTTATTCCAATATATTCCTTTATTATGCAAAATAATTTATTTGGGAAAGATCCTTACTCTTCTTTATCTGCTATACTTACTTTTCTTGGCCTAATGATTTTTATAAGAACAAAAACTATTCTAGCTTCCTTTGGAGGTTCTATAATTGCTTCATTTGCAGTATATCCTGTAGCTATAGCGATAGGAATAAATCCAGCTGTAGGATTTTCTTTTATGATTCCTAGTTTACCAACGCCTAAGACTCCAGGAACACTTTACTATTCTCTTTATAGGGCAATCCAAGGACTTAAGAAGCCATTTGAAAAGTTATTTGAGCCACTTCAGATAATATTTAATCCAGAAGCCTATTTAGAAAAGATGTTTTATGGTGAAGTGGAAGCAGAAGAAAAAGTTCCTGTTGAAATAAAAAGAGAATATAGATTTTTAGTTGACATAGATTGGGAAACAACAGAGTTATACAAAAGTGGAGAAGTAAGAGCTTATATTCATGTTACTAATGATCATCCTTACCTTTCTACAGCCTATCGCGTTTACATTTGTAAACCTATTTGTTTAGATGAATTTGGAAATTTAGTTGGTCTAAATGAAGAAAAATACAAAGACTTTACATATACTCTTATTTACAATGATTATGATAGTGGATTAACTGGTTTGTATGCAAATTGTAAATTAGAAGAACCATATGGAGAGGCTGCCCCAGCATCTTCATTTACCCATCCTATTTCCTACCCATTATACCCTTCATCAAGAGGTGTAATTTTGCCTTATGTGAAATGTTCTTTTCCAGTTGTTATTATGTACGCGGAGACGTCCTCTTCTTCTTTGCCA
>CAYMVK010000042.1:0-1016 GCA_964394105.1 Candidatus Woesearchaeota archaeon
GATTTCCTTTATCTACTTCCAAACCTCTCGCCATTTGAGCCTGTTTTATTCTATCATATTCCTCCCCCATTACATAGATCATTCTCAAAGCCATTCCAAAGAAATGAGCTACTTTATATGGCAAACCAAATTTTATCAGAGAATAAATGATTTCTGAAGGAGAAGTTATCATAAAGAAAAGTAGAGGGATTGAAAATAGGAGAAATACTCTCAAAGCCATTTTTACACCTAAAAGAATATTAGCAAAGATGTAATGGTTATTTATGAAAGCATTATTGAGAATTTTTAGATTACTATTTCCATAAAATATTGTCCATAGCAAAAAGGAGATCAAAGAGAATGGAATAAACAATTTTATTCTTTTGGTAAAGGATTTATATATTTTGGAGAAATAGGCCATTACAAAAACAGAAAATAATAGAATTGCATAATATACAATACTATTTATAAGGAATATAGAAGCAATTAAAGAAATAAGCAAGACAAATTTTACTCTACAGTCTAAGTTATGAATGACCGATTCTTTTTTTATGTATTCTATGAAACCCATTTTCTACTAGTTCTCAAGAGCATATGAGATTCCAATCCATAAATGTCATTTAACATATCAAAAAATTCATTTTTTCTTAATATTCCGAAAACTCTACCATCTTTCATTGGAATTACATAATCAGCAACTAAATCTATTAATTTCATATCGTGACTTATCAAAATAATACATCTCTTTCTTTCTTTTAATTGTTTTATCATATGTAGTATTTTCATATATGTATCCTCATCTGTTCCCAAAGTTGGTTCATCAAAAATTATTATTTCTGGATCATAAGCAAGTATTGACATAATGGCTACCCTCATTTTCTCACCAACACTCAGATTAAAGGGGGATTTATCCAACAATTTGTCTATTCCAAGAATTTTAAGAAAATAATTGTAAGCGTTTTTATCTAAATATTTATTTAACATTTTTTGGGCAAATTCTATTTCATCCTTTACTTTATTTAAAAAGAATTGAGAAT
>CAYMVK010000042.1:1026-4600 GCA_964394105.1 Candidatus Woesearchaeota archaeon
GGTTCTGAAATACATAACCAACATGTTTTACAATTTCTTTCACTGAAACTTCTTTAGTATTTATCCCCTTGATAAAAACATTTCCTCTTTGAGGTTTTAGTAATCCACAAATAAGCTTAGCCAATGTAGTTTTTCCGCATCCATTTGGACCTACAAGGCAGTAAACTCTATACTCTTTTATATCTAAATCAACACCTTTTATTATCCATCTATCTTTATACCTAAACCACAGGTTCTCTAATTTTATTAAGCTCATTTTTGTTTTCTATTTCAAGAATATTCCCAGAATTCACATAAATTATTTTATCTATTATATTAGATGCAATTGTATTTGTTTTATCGATCAAAATAACTGTTTTACTATCTTCTTTCAATTTTTTCATAATATCATATAAACTTAAAGCAGATCTTATGTCAAGATTAGTAAATGGCTCATCAAAAACAATTATTTTTGGATCTAATGCCAGTGTAGATATAATAGTCAATTTTTTCTTTTGCCCAAGAGATAAATTCTTAGGATTTTCATCTTTTAGATCGTACAAATCAAATTTTCTCAGCAATTTTTCAACATTTTTTCTTATTTTCTCTCTATCTAAACCCAAGTTTTCAAAAACAAATGCAACATCTTCTTCTACAGTAAAACCAAATATCTGTAAGTCAGGACTCTGAAATACATATCCAACATTCTTTATAATATCTTGCAAACTCATTTCTTTTGTATCTTTTCCAAATATGTGTACAGAACCTCTAATTTCCCCATTACATATGATATTTGGAATTATACCAGTTAAACAATATGAAAGAGTTGTTTTACCTGAACCAGAAGGTCCAGTAATAAGCACAAACTCACCTCTCTTAATACTTATATTTATATTTTGTAGTTTGAAGTGTGAATTAAAATAACAAAAAGAAAGGTCAAATGTTTCTATTGCTTTTACCATCTATCGCTTAATAGACCTCTTGTTTTTAGAGACTCATATAATAGCTTAGCTACTATTGGTGTTCCTACTAGAATAGGTGGTAGGTCACTTAAACTTAGCATATACACTGCGGGCCAAAATGGTGCAACGCCTACCCATGCAAATCCTACTGCAACAATAGGAACCATTATAATTCCTGAAATTAAAGATATAACTGCCGCCTTCAGTATACCCGAATTAGATTCTAAATCTTCGGGTTTCACTAACAAACCTGGTATCAAACCAGTCAGACCTACACCTATCAAGTCAAATATAGGAGTTGCTGGGTTGAAATAACCTCCTAGAATTGCCCATAAAGTATTTCCTATTGCTCCAGAAATAAACCCTATAATTGGTCCGAATAATATCCCAAATACACATGGTAAGAATGCTAATACTCTCCAGTGAATTGCGCCTGGTATAAGGGGTATAGGTGCTGTTAATAAAAACCCTACACCAGTAATGGCAGAAGTTATTGCTGCCAATGCTATCCTTCTAGTCCAACTTATTTTTTTCATACTTATGTTAAAATTCTGATATATGTTTAAATATTTGTTGACATGAATATGTAAAACTACTAAAGGGTTACTAAAGTGTAGAAAGGTATTTTAAATTTCTTTTTTAAATTTCTAAGTGTCTCTCTTATTGCGATAATAAAGAAAGCACCTACTAATTGAGCGTTTGCTTTACTGCAAATCTCACTTAAGGCTAGAAATGTACCTCCAGTTCTTGTAGAATCATCTACAATGAGTATACGATCTTCTTTATCAATTAGTTTCTTAGGTAAATAAATATATCTATAAGTTCCTTCAGGAAAAACTCTTTTACCTTCTATAAATTCTTCAATTCCTATTTCTTTTCTTTCTCTTGCTACCAATAATGGTATTGAAAATTCCCTAGCTACCAATGTAGCAAAAGATATACCAGAAGTTTCTTTTGTCAATATTTTAGTCGGTCTTAGATCAACAAATTTATTAAATACTATCTTAGCAATAATTTCTAAAAGTTTTATATTTGATAATAACTCGGAATGATCAAATATTTTTTCTTTTCCTGTTATGATTATATTCTTCATAACAAAGTCTTTTAATAATTTTTCTTCAAAGATTTTTATTATTTCTTTAGCTCTTTCTTCAGAAGGTAATACTTTACCTTGAATATATCTATTTAGGACTGGAGAGGGTAAGTTAAAAATTGTTTCTAATTCTCTATACTTATATTTATCCTTAAGAAATCTTAGAATTTCTATAGATAGTATTTTAATCTTTATAATATCTATTTTCTTCATTTTTCTTTTCAATAACTAATTTATTAACACCATATTTTTCGTAATATCTTATTACTTCTTTTATTATATGGGGCTCTACATTATAAAATTCAAAGGCTTTAGGAAGTATTTCTAAAGCATTAACCAAATAATGGTATGGAATTTTCATCTCCTTCAGTATTTCAGAAATATGTTTATTATTTAGACCTTTTTCGTATCTATCCGTCAAAGCAATAACTCCTACAATATTTGCACCTATCTCTTGAATTATATTAACCCATTTTAAAACACTGTTTCCTGTAGTAACTACATCTTCTATAATAATTACTCTGCCTTTTGGAACACCGATAAAGTATCTATCTTCTAGTAATCCATGATCTTTTATTTTCCCTCTACCCATAGCAAGTAAAAAATCTCTTTTTTTCTTACATCTCTTAGCATATTTATATTGAGGTCTAACAGCTATTTTCGTAGCTCCTTCTGGTATTCCAAACAAACAATCAAATTCAATTTCATTATCATCAATAAAATTTATTAAATAATCGCATAATTTATCAATTTTCCTTACACTATTAGTAACAGATCTCCAATTTATGTAAAAGTATGAATATCTACCAGACTTCAGTTTAACAGGTTCTGAGAAAAATTTAATAACATTATTTTCTAGCATAAAATGAATAAATTCATTTTTTCTGAACTTCATTATTAACTTCTTTAATCTTATTTATTGCCCAATAAGCTACTACTTCCACCGCTTTCTTATTCAATCCACCTCCTGGCACAAGTATATCTGCTTTATTCTTTGTTGGCTCTACATATTTTTCATGCATAGGTTTAACATATTTCATAAATCTTTCAATCACCTCCTCAACATCTCTTTCTCTTTCTATTAAATCCCTTTTTACTCTTCTTATAAATCTCACATCTGGATCAATATCAAGATATATACTTAGATCTGCATAATTTAAGATCTCATTTTTTAAAAGTGCCCATAATCCTTCTATAATCACCACATCTCCAATATCTAATTCTTCGTAACCATCTCTTTCATGAATTTTATAATTATACTTAGGTAAAGCTATTTTGCTAACACCTCTTCTTATTCTTCCTAAACATTGCCTAAGTTCAGCCCAATCTAAACTTCTTGGATCATCAAAGTTATCCCCTAATCCTATTTTCTTCATTGCCTTTAATCCGATGTAAAATCTATCCATTCCAATAATAGTAGTGGATATTCCATAACTCTCCAAAATTTTCTTTATATTATTAGCAAATGTTGTTTTACCAGAACCACTCCCACCGCCTATAAGAATTATAATTCTTTTTCCCATTGTATTCTCTTTACTTA
>CAYMVK010000043.1:0-4457 GCA_964394105.1 Candidatus Woesearchaeota archaeon
GTCTCATTAGGGTCTTTCTTACTAACCGCATAGCAAATGTTCCTTACATCATCTTTAGTAAAAGGTTTCCCATTATGTACTATCTTGATTCTTTCCTTTGAAATGTAAATTTTAAATTCACTTGCTTTTGCGTCCTCCGCATTTTGTAAAAGTTCATAAATATATCTTGTAGAACTCTCCCATATATCTCCCGAAGCCAATTTTTGTAAATTACAATAACCCTCCCAAAATCCTCCTATTTTTCTCAGTTTCTCTATTTCCTGTTGTATTTGAATAATAATTTTTTCCCCATCCTCATTCATAATTAACACCATCTTTTCCACTTTTCTTTATCTTATCAATTTTCAGCTCATTGCCTAATGGGTATTTCACGCACTCTTTATTCACACAATCCCTTGAATTGAAATTAAAGCAAATTTTTATGGTACTAAGGGTTATCTTATAAATAGCCGACATAATTATCATATCATGAAACGAGGAAACTGGAGGCAATAGTTATCCCCATTAGGTAAAATAATATCACTATTTTATATGTTTTATTAGAATTGCCAGAAAGTTATGTATATGTAAAGAACTTTTCCTAGATTAGTAAAGAAAAATGTATGCCGATTATAGCTAATCTAGAATATTTATCCGAAAATTATCTGAATTATATTGGAGGTAATGATGAGAATTGAAAAATATAATTAAAATTTAGCGTTCGCTGAGCATTTTAAATTTAAATAAAAAGATATCAGAATAGAGATAGAAAAGTTCTTTAATGAAATCCTTGATTTTTAACTATCTTTCTTTCCTTAATTCTATTTATAAATATAATAATAATTTTTGAATTACGTAAAAAGATTTAGCAAAATAATTATTAGGCTTAATTCTTTTTATAATCTTTGGTGAACTGGATATGTTAAGAGAATTAAATCCTATTATAAAACCAGTTAGCTGGTTTTTACTCAATAAAGATCTCTTTGAGGTTGATAAGACTTATCAGCGGGAGGAGGTATGGTCTAGGAAAATGCAGCAGTATTTAATTGATAGTATTTTAAGAGGATATGATATTGGTAAAATCTATGTGAATGTCCGTAAGAACAAATACTTTATTATCGATGGTCAGCAGAGATTAAGGGCTATATGGGATTTTGCTGAAAATAAGTTTCCTTTAAGTGAACAATATTCTCCTCCCGAGATTGCAGGGAAGTATTACAGAGATCTATCCGACACTATTCGTGAAAATTTCAGGTCCTTCAACATTACGCTTGTAATGATAAGAGGTTTTTCAGACGAAGAGATAAGGGATCTTTTTAGACGAATAAACTCTGGAATACCACTTAATACAGCTGAGAAATTGAATGCCTATCCCGGAGAGATAGTTCCAACCGTGAGAAAACTGGCTGAACACCCCTTTTTCAAGAATATAACTTTTCTAAAGCCGACGCGATACCGTTATCTACACGTGGCATCTCAACTACTTCTATTAGAAAAGAATGGGATTTCAGACATATCCTCAAATGCACTCTTCAAGTTCTTCGAGCAGAATAGAAATCTAAATGCAAAAACTACTTCATATCAAAATGTTGTAAGAACACTTAACTATATAACTAGAGCCTTTAACGAGAAAATGAGGGAATTAAGAAAACCTAGCTGGATAATAACACTTTACCTTCTAACCTCCTATCTCCTAAAGAACTATGTGATGAAAGATAAGGAAGACGAACTTAAAAATTTCTTTATAGAATTTTATCAAGACGTCCTAAGAAGCCTTGAATCCAAAGATAGTGAGCTTATCAACTTCAACCTAGCTATAAGCCGTGGAACCACAAGTAAGGAAAACATAGGTTTCCGCCATCACATCATTCTGCAACGCTTCCTAATATATGCTAAAGACCTAACTCCCCTAGATCCCAAGAGAGAATATACTGAGGATGAAAGAATAGCAATATATAGAATGTATAACGGCATATGCCAGTCCTGCGGCAAACCAATAAGCCCAGAAAACTTTCACGTCCATCACAAGATACCTTGGTCAAGGGGAGGTAAAACAACGCTAGAAAACGCCCTACTACTATGCGAAGAATGCCACAGAAAACTTCATAGTTCAAAGTAGTTATTCTCAGTGATATTTTAGAAAGGAAATATTGCCCTTATACTTGACTAAGATTAGTTTTTTAAATACTAGTACTCCATATTTATTGTAGCCTTGATAAAGAACGTTTCCACTTTTAATTCTCATTGTTGTCTCTTGTTAGAGACCCGTGAAATATTAAATAGGCGTCATAACTGCGACATGTCATGGCATAATCTATTGCTTGTCTAAAATCATTCACACCTATGGAACCCACTTTACATTCTGCTATTATCATACCGAGTTTTCTTTCTTTAACCTTATAATAGCGATTAGGTCTGGCTTTATATGCATAGAATTATATCTGGGAACTGAGATAAGATTTTTCCCCTTAAATCTTCTTCTAAGAAATTCAGAAACTGTAAGATTGAGGTTATGAAGTATTATTGGATGAAGGAAGAAAATGTTAGGTGGATATTGATAACTAAGCCAATTGGATCCTCTAATCCATTTTTCTAAATATAAATACTTAATTCAAAATTTCATATCTAATATAATTCTTATCTTAAAACATATTAAAGGTAATGTATACCAATATATTTTGAGGAACATTAAATAATTTATGGTGATATTATGCCCCAGCTAAAAATATCTATTGGATATAGAGTGTATATTAAAAATTTTATGTTAATGTATGCTCTATTATTTCCTTTAACATTCTTTCACACTTATGCGAAACCCGAGAAAATAATAGTATCAGGAGTTATTGGTTTTCCTAATGCTATTGAGATAACTTTTAAAGCGCCTAAAGAAATAAACTATACATATGGAAGAGAGGTAACAGTTGATATACGTGTAAGAGCAATAAGAGATCTAAATATTGTTTGTTTACTCATATATTTTTATTATTGGCCTCAAGGTGGAGAAGATTTTTGGTACTACTATAAACGTATTACAATAGTAGAGGATACTAAAGTTAGTGCTGGATGGACGACACATGTTACCCAAACCTTTAAAGTCTATGGTGAAGGCCCCTTATTAGTAAAAGTATGGCTATTAGGTGAAAGCGGACGCTATGATTACGATGTGACCAGATATTTTGCTCTGACCCAGATACATTCAGAGGAATATACAGAATATTATAAGCTCAAAGACATTAAATGGAAATTTTATATGCTTAATATAACTTATACCAGTTTGTTAAACGATTATAATAAATTACAGAATAACTACAACGAGCTACAAAATGAATATGACATACTCAAACAAAAATATGACGATCTTACTACATCTCATTCGAATACATTATTTCTTTTATATATTTCCACTATATTTACAATAATTTTCCTCATAACCACAATATACTATGCCAGAACAAGGCCTAAACCGCGTTCCTCAAATTAAATATTCGCTTTTCATCCAGAAATATGGAGATATGAGTAAGAGTTATATAATATCCTTATAATAAGATATAGTTAACTTTAAGTAGTAGATACGAAGTCTCAATTTTAAAGTATAATTTACCTATTTCTCTAAATTAGTGCCTTAATTCATCATCTATTTAGAATATTAATGTCGCAGTTCTACTTCATTCATCTATGAGAATAAAATATAAGAAATATTTGATAAATAAAAATTAATTTTTTAATAATAAACAACTTTATAAAAAAATTTATATTTTTAATTTGAAATTATTCAAATAGGGGTCCTATTTGTCTACTAAAAAGAAAAGACGTATTAGAACTATCACTAAATCTGGTACAGCTATGAGACATGCTCAAAGATCGGGGTCCAAGCATAGAAGGGGTCAGTTTATAAAGAAATGGAGCCCTAAATGGCGAGAAAAAAAGTGAAAATATGAAACGTCAGAAGAAAAGAAGAAAGAAGACTCAACAGCAATCTAGTCTTCCCACTCTTAATTTATCTCTTCCCAGTCTTCCCAAAGTTGATCTAATTTCCTATAAAAGAGAAAAGAAGGGAGGGAAGAGGATATCTAAGGCTGATATAAGAAAATTATGGGAGAAACAAAAAGGTAGATGTGCCAGATGTAAAAAGAAATTAAATCCCCTTGCATATCATATTGATCATAAAGTTCCCAAGGCATTAGGAGGAAGCGATAGTATAAGAAATTTACAACTTCTTTGCCCAGAATGCCATATGTTAAAAACCCAAGAGGATAGAAAAAAGATAAGCAGAAAGAAGAAAAGAAGGAGTGACTAACGATCGTATCAAAATAGGGTCTAACTAAATTTGTTCCATTTTTTTAAATTTGAGGAAAATATTGTTTTAACAACTTTTCCCAATTTTTTGCTATATATTTCTTGCTATTAAAGAAATATATAGCAAAAAATATTGACTCAACTATTATTTAAATTTCCCAATAATGTTATAATATATATTC